>CAJWBT010000051.1 GCA_913020235.1 uncultured Chloroflexota bacterium | reverse complement strand
CGGGGCTGGCCCAGCTCGTTGCTGACGGTGACCAGGGCGGGCAATGAAGCCTCCAACACCTCGTAGCCGTCGGGAATCACCCGCTCCGCCAAGACTTTCCCGTCCGTTACCTCGACCTTTCGACAAAGTGTGATGCAAGAGAAACCCAGGATTTCCGCCACGCCCAGGGGCACCTGGGCATTGTCCCAGTCGGAGGCTTGCCGGCCGCAGATTACCAGGTCGAATCCCTCGAGCTTGCGGATGGCGGCGGCCAGGACCTGAGCGGTGAAAAAGCTGTCGACGGTATTCACGAAGGAGTCGTCCTGCAGCAGGTAAAGATCGTCGGCGCCCATGGAAAGGGGTTTCTTCATCACGTCCAGGGCGAAGGAGATGCCGGAGGAAATCACGGTGATGGTCGCTTCTTGGGCGTCTTTGATGCGCAGGGCCGCCTCAACTGCGTTTTCGTCGAACCCGTTCACCACGGGGGGGATATTGGGGGGAGTGACCACCATCTTGGCTCCGGAATCGACCCGGAAGGCCGCCATGGGCATCTCGGGATCTATTACCTGCTTGGCAAGCACCGCGATTTTCACTGGCATGCCCGTCCTCCTGTAGCCTCAATCCCCTGAAAACGTGTGAAACATATCACTATGGGCTGTACCGTGTCAACGAACGGAAAAATGCCTCGGCCCAAGGCAGTCCGTGACTGGAATTTCTCAATGAGGTGATATAATTGTACTATATAGAATCACCGGCGGGACGTTGGGTAGACCATCCCCTCCGGAAACAACCTTGAGGGTCCTCGAAACATGAACACAGTGAAAACCTTTTTCTTGATGATGGCCCTGACCGGGCTGCTGCTGATTATTGGGGCCGGGCTCGGGGGAGAAGCGGGGATCATCTTCGCTCTGGCCATCGCTATAGCCATGAACGGAATCGCGTATTGGTCCAGTGACAAGATCGCACTGAAGATGGCCCACGCCCACCCGGTGACCGAGGGCGAAGACCCGGAGCTGTACGGGATCGTCGCCGAACAGGCTTCGCTCGCCGGCCTGCCCATGCCCAAGGTCTACGAGATCGATTCCGAATCCCCCAACGCCTTCGCCACCGGCCGCAATCCGCGGCACGCCACGGTGGCCGTAACCACCGGCATTCGCCGTATCCTCAATCGGGAAGAGCTGGGCGGGGTGCTGGCCCACGAGATGGCCCATGTGGGCAACCGGGATACCCTGATCATGGCGATGGTCGCCACCATTGCCGGGGCCATCTCCATGCTGGCCATGATGGCCCAGTTTTCCGCCATGTTCGGGGGCATGAGGGGAGGCAGGGGCGGCGGCGGGAACATAATCGGCCTCCTTGTCATAGCCATCGTCATGCCCCTCGCCGCGGCCTTGATCCGGGCGGCCATTTCCCGGACTCGGGAGTTCCAAGCGGACGCCACCGGCGGGCGCACCTCGGGCAACCCCTACGCCCTGGCCAGCGCCCTGGAGAAGCTGGAGATGGGCAGCCGGGCCCGCCCAATGAAGGTGGCTGAGGGGGCCTCCCACCTGTTCATCGTCAACCCTCTCAGCGGCGCGTCCATGGCCAAGATGTTTTCGACCCATCCGCCCATGGCCGAGCGGGTGCGCCGGCTGCGGGAGATGCCGCCCAACTACTAGACCAATTCCTGAAAGCGCTTCTTCCACGACGGATAGGAGTAGAGGGTCCCCTGGACCGGTCCAGGCGACCCTTTTTCTTTCTTGGAAGTAGGCCCGTCACCAGTCTCGCGTATCGTAAGTGGCTTGATACCTGGTCCGTCATCCCGGCCTTTCCGCGGAAGGAGGATCCAGCTACACCTCTCTGGATTCCAGTTTGTGCCGGAAAGACGAAAGTCCGATCGGGATGGTCTGCCTTTGATGAACCGCCTCCACCGGTTCTCTGACCCCGGCCAACCCGGATGAGCGCGCCTCGTGGACTGTTTTCGAAGCGATAACCGGGGATTGGCCCATTAAAGAAACTCTCAGATCGGACTAAACAGGGTCTTCCCGGCGGCGGCGTGAAGTAGTCGGCGATTTGTGCTAGAATCGGCGCGGATCGAGAATCCAATGGTGCAGTTGGCTCTTGTGCATGGGGCGGCTGAGGGTAGGGAAGGCGCCGGCGGGACGGCCCTCTGCCCCACCGTCAATGACGGACAGGACCACGCGAATACCGGCAGCGAATCCCGCAGGGGCTGAGAGGTAAAGATGGGCTGCTTATTTCTTGTTATCAGGTCCGTGGCGAGCCTCGTCCTGGGAGTCGTCATTTTCTTTGGCTTTCTATTCTGGCTTCTATTGAACAACTTTTCCGACAAACTATTGAGCGCCGATTTCTACACCGACACCATCGCCGGAGAAGATACCTACAACCGGGTCTACGACGAAGTGCTGCTGGACGCGGAGCTGAAGGAGACCACCGATGATTTGCTGGGCGACATCCAGGTGGTGACCCATGAGGAGATCGTGGAGTTGCTCAAGGAGATCGTTCCGCCGGACTACGTCCAATCTCAGGTTGAGGGCTCCATTCAGCGTACCGTGGCCTATTTCAACGACGAAGTGGATACCCTTGAGCTATACGTAGAGTTGGGCCCGCCCCTGGACAACATCAAGCCCATTCTTTTCCGGTACATCGACGGGCGGATTGACGGGTTGGTGGAAGAGGACCCGGGTGCCCCGGTGTGCAATGCCCAACAGGTCGATCAGATGGCCGGCCGGTTTGAGGCGACGTGGCGCGATCTGTCCGGAGGGGTGGTGCCCCAGTCAATCCCATCGATAAAGGCCTTCCCTCAAACTTGCCGGCAGTTGATCTTCGACGCCGCCTTCGACCGGGCCATCGATAGCGTCGCCCTGGACGCGCGGGCCAAAGCGGGGCTGAGGCTCAGCAGGAGCGAGATCCGGAGCCAGTTCATCCAGGGCGATACCTTGGGAGTGCTGAAGCAGGCGGCCCGGCCCCTGGCGACGCCGCTGATGGACGACGCGCTCGACGAAATCAGGAAAGAGTTGGACCAAGGGGACCGGCTTGACCTGATCCACCGCATTACCGCTTGGAACGACGACATATCCGAGGCGGAACTGCGGTCCGACATCGATGACGGCCGGGACTGGGTGAACAGGGGCCGCGACTTCGGAAAACCGCTGGCCCTGATCATGGTGGTCGGCGGGTCAATCCTTATGGGGTTGGTTCATTTCCCCAGTTTGTCCAGCGGGCTGCGCTGGCCCGGAGCCGCTTTGGCCTTCACGGGTGCCGTTTTCTTCGGTGTCGGCAAGGTGGTGCAATCCCGGGTGCCCGATTGGTTGCGGGACCTGGTTGACCGGGGGGCCGAGGACGTTTCAGATATTCCGCCGTCGGTCACCGGCCTGGGCGGTGACCTTCTGGTCTCCTTTGGGAAGCAGCTCACGGATGGCTTCGTCGGTCCTTCGCTGACTCTGCTGATTATCGGAGGCCTCCTCGTGGGCGGGTCATTCTTGGTGTTCCTGGTGAAGCCGTTTATCCCCGGCGTTCGGTAGGGGCGCGGCAGGCTTGCCTTTGACCTGAGGGGGCGCCCGCCACGGGCCGAGAATCAGCCTACCTCACAAACTCAGTGGCGCTCGGAAGAGTATCTGACCCGGAAGGGACAATAAGCTAGAAAAGGGCAATCGGGTTGACCGGGGAGCCGGTAACGTTCCGCAGGCGCAAGGGCGCCACGGTCAACATGAATTGGTACCTGCCGCGCTGGCGGCAGGCTTCAGCCAACTGCTCCAGGTTGGTATTGTCGATCAACCATAGCCCCAGGGTTACCAAGCACATGGTGTGCAACGGGGACCCCACCGAGGCGTATTGGCTGGGCCGTACATCGTTGGAGGTGTCGGTGCCCAGCATGGCTACGCCCCGCTCTTTGAACCAGGGAGCGCAAGCTACCTGGCACGCGGTCGCCGGCTCGCTGCCGGACACCGGCCCCGTTTCCAGCCGCATGCGATAGTTCCCCGTCCGCACCAGCAGGATGTCCCCTTCCTCTACCTGGACGTCTTGAAGCTGCTCCGCCGCTTCCAGGTCCGCCGGCATGACATAATCGGACGGGTCCAACCAGGACACTCCGCGCGTCGGCGGAATGTCCAGAAGTACGCCGCGAGTCACTATGCCGTCCCCAGCCGGTTCTATAGAGTAGATCTGGGCCCCTTCACGCGAGGTGATCAGGCTGGCCGGTTTGCCGTTATACATCAGCCCTTCCCAAGAATAGTGGGAAAGGGCGTCCACGTGGGTGATAGTCTGGCCGTGGAAAACCATGCCGATATATTCGGCCGCGCCGCGGCGGGTCACCCGGCGCTCCGGCGGGTCGGTGTCGCGGCCTTCGCCGCTGTCCACCATGAACCGCTGCACCGGGTGGGTGACGTCGGGCGCCATGCCGGTGACGATGGGCCGGGCGCAGCTCACCGCGATCCCGTCGCGGACCAGGCCCGCCGCTTGTATCCGCTTGGCCGGCTCGATCAAGTTCAAACACCCTAGCTGGTCGTTGTCGCCCCAGCGCCCCCAGTTGCTGAGGGAGGTCATCCACTCCAGCACCTGTGTTTCGGACGGAATCTCACTTGCCATCGACGTTACCTCCTATCGAAAGGTCTGGCGAAAGGTCTGGTTGCTCTTCGATTTTGCCAGGGCCATTGTACGCCGCCGCCGCCGTTTCACCAACAGGCGAGTGTTGACCGCTTTCCATGAGCCCCGCGAAAGACTCACCCTGGGAACGAGGCCCCATCACAGGCGCGCGCCGGCGAAGCGGGGGTGACCCCGAAGGAATTCCCCGGCCGGCATTGCGCGGCGGCCTTCCACCTGCACCGTGTTCAAACCCAGGATACCGTCCCCGGTGCCTACTCCCACCGCTGAGTCCGTGGACTCCACCGTGACCACCTGGCCTTGAGGAGCCGGTGGCGCCCCCTTTTGGGGCAGCGGGGTCACGTCCAAAAGCTTGAGCACCTTGCCCTCCCAGTGGGTAAACAAACCCGGCCAAGGGGAGTAGGCTCGGCAGTGCCGGTCTAGCGCCGTCGCCTGGAGCGCCCAATCGGCCTGGCCGTCGGCGCGCTCCAGCTTGCGGGTTGAGGTGGCCACGGAATCATCCTGCGGTTGGGCCGCAATCTGGCCCGCCACCCAGGGCGCAAGGCACCGGAGGAGCAACTCAGCGCCCAGTTGGAACAGGGAGGCGGTCAATGTCTCAGTGGTCTCCCGGCCGGACAGAGGATACCCTTGTTGGGAGATTATTGGCCCGGTGTCCATACCCTGGTCCAGCAGCATGAGGGTGACCCCGGTGGTTGCCGCGCCCTCGACGATGGCCGTTGCCACGGGCGAGGGTCCCCGGTACCGAGGCAGCAACGACGGGTGGAGGTTGAGGCAGCCGTGGACCGGGGTTCCCAGGAACTGGGCCGGCAGCAGCTTACCGTAGGCCGCCACCACGATCACGTCAGGCTTGAGCCCGGCCAGTTCGTGCTGCGCCTGCTCCGAGCGCAGGGTTGGAGGCTGGTGGACCGGCAGTCCGCGTTCAATTGCGTGGCTTTTGACCGGCGGCATCTCCGTCGGCCGGCCCCGGCCTCTTGGACGGTCGGGCGGAGTGTACACCCCGACTATCTGAACGTCCGGAGCGGTGGCCAGGGCTTGCAGGACAGGGATGGCGAAGGCCGGCGTTCCCATGAAAACCAGGCGCATTGGCCCTCCGGGCACAAAAGGTGATCCGCAGTGTGGTTAAGGGGAACCCTCACCGTGGGCTAGCCACGGTTCTCGTCGATGGAAGCGGTTCAACAAGGCCCTGATTTCGTCGAAGCCCCCCCTCATCACGTAGGGGAACTTGAAGCAGAATCGGGGAGCATGTGCGTATTCCCTTCCGGTAGGTCGCGGACCAGCTTGACATATAGCCATGGGGATTGCTAGAATGCGACTACCGTTTAGCGGAATCTGCAAAAGGAGGTGAGAGTGCATGAAAGTTAGTTTAGCACGCAGGGGCGATGGTAGGCATCTGTCTGGACGCGACGAGGTGATCGTTTCCTAGCACCTCTGTTTAACATACGAGAACCCGTTAGTCGGGCCCAGGCCAATGTCTACCATCGCCCCTACGGAATCGGAATTGCCAAGGGCGAACCCATCGACGGATTGGCTGGGCCCGATCCCAATTTACAACTGGCGGCGCCAAAGGTTTCACCCAGACCCGGCAAGGGCAGAAAAGATACGCTCTGAAAACGCCACCCCGGCTTGGCCGGGGTTTTCGTTCGTTTGGTGGCCGGTGGGGGCGCGTCGCAGAGATTGACAACGGCACACCCTCGGCTTAGAATTTTCATGGCGTAGTTGCCAGCATACGACATACCGGAGATTGCATGTTACGAATTCGACTTAGAAGGGTGGGGAAGAAGGGGAAACCGTCATACAGGATCGTAGTGGCTGACGCCACCGCACCTCGCGACGGCGCCTATTTGGAATGGATTGGCAACTATGACCCAATGGTTGATCCTCCGGCTATTGCCCTCAAGGGAGACCGGGCTGCCCAGTGGCTGAGCCGAGGAGCCCAGCCATCCGATGCGGTGAGGCGCATCCTGGACAAGGCGGGGATTCTCGAGCGGATTCCCCAACAGCAATCTGTCGTCCAAACCCTTGAGACCGGGACCGCCCAGGAGGCGACCAACGGCGCAAGTGTGGGACGGGCCGCCCGGAAGAAAGTAGAAAAAGTTGCGGAGGAAGCGCCTGTCGATGAAACCCCGGTCGACGAAGCGCCCGTTGATGAAGCCCCAGTCGACGAAGCGCCCGTTGATGAAGCCTCAGTCGACGAAGCGCCCGTTGATGAAGCCTCAGTCGACGAAGCGCCGGTTGATGAGGCCCCAGTCGACGAAGCGCCCGTTGATGAGGCCCCAGTCGACGAAGCGCCCGTTGATGAAGCCCCAGTCGACGAAGCGCCCGTTGATGAAACGCCCGTTGATGAAACGCCCGTAGACGAAGCGCCTGCTGACGAGGCGTCCGCCGATGAAGCCCCCGCCGATGACACCCCGGCGGAGGAAACGCCTGACGAGGCTTCAACAACATGAAAGAGCTGATTGAGTACATCGCCCGTTCGCTGGCGAGCGACCCTGATGCAGTACAGGTCACCGAGACCATGGAGGACGGGCGGGTGATACTCCGTCTGGAAGTGGCGCCCGAAGATAAGGGCAAGGTTATCGGCCGGCAAGGGCGAGTGGCCCAGGCCATGAGGGTTTTGTTGCGCGTGGCGGCGGTGAAAGACGGCTCTCACGCGGTGCTGGAGATTGTCTAGAGCCCTCCCTGTTGGGAATCTTTTGGCCTGAGGCCTGATATTTGGGATACATCGGGGCGGAGTCCGAGCGGGACGGTGGTGAACCCGTAGCAGTCGGCCAGGTTCTTGGCGTCCATGGGCTGCAGGGGGGCGTGAGAGCGAAGGTCTTGAGCGATGTTCCCCACCGGTTCGATGTTGGGCAAAACCTGTACATCCGCGACGAAGCCTACTCAATAACCTCCTCCGCCCGTACTCCCTCCGCTCAGGTCATTCTCAAGTTTCAAGGCATCGACTCTTCGGATGACGCCCGTCGGTTGGTTGGCGAACTTCTGACCGTCCCTTTGGCGTCGGTCCCTTCCCCACCCGAAGGAGAGTATTTCCACTTCCAGCTTCTGGGATTGCGGGTGCTAACGGAGGAGGGCGAAGACCTGGGCCGGGTCTCCGAGATTCTGGAGACTGGGAGCAACGACGTGTACATCGTCTCCGGCGAGGCCGGCCAGCTGCTGATACCGGCGCTGGTCGACGTTATTCGGAAGGTCCAATTAGACGAGGGGATCATGGTGGTCCGGTTGTTTGACGGCCTCCGGTAGCCTCTTTGACCGGGTATTCCGCCGGTGCTAAAATCGCACCAGAGGAAGTCCGGTTCTCCAGCTCTGGTTTGCGGCCCGTTCTGTCCCGGATACCGGGTCCGCCGCCTGCGCTAGATGTGGATGAGGGGCCCGGCTGACTTTGGGTCTGGCCGGCCGGTATCACCACGCTGGTCCGAAGCCTCCCCGCCAATCTTAGGAGGTGTCCGAGATGTCTGGGCACTCTAAATGGTCAACCATAAAACATCAGAAGGGCGTGGCCGACGTCAAACGCGGAGCGGCCTTCACCAAGATTAGCCGCAACATCGCCCTGGCGGTCCGGACCGGAGGTGGAGGCGATCCGGACATGAATTTCCGGCTCCGTCTGGCCATCGAGAAGGCCAAGGGCAGCAACATGCCGAACGACAACATCACCCGGGCAATAAAGCGGGCTACTGGTGAAGGTGGCGAAGCGGTCGAGAGCTTGGAAGAGGTGGTCTACGAGGGGTACGGTCCCGGAGGCGGCGCCATCTTGCTCCAGGCCGTGACCACCAATCGCAATCGCACCGCGGCGGATATCCGGTCTGCCTTCAGCCGCGGAGGTGGCAATTTGGGGGAAAGCGGCTGCGTGGCCTGGAACTTCGAGGCCAAGGGGCTGATAACCGTGGAGATGGCGGATGCCGCTCGAGGAGAGGAAGTGACTCTTCTTGCCATCGATGCCGGAGCCGACGACGTGAAACTGGAGGACGAGTTGTTGGAGGTCTTCACTGCCCCCGACCAGCTTTTTCAGGTCCGACAAGCAATGGAGTCCGAGGGCATCACCGCCCAGTCGGCGGAAATCTCCCTGGTCCCTAAAACCACCATTGCCCTGGGAGACCACGAGGCTGAGCAGACGCTGAAGCTGCTGGACACCTTGGAGGACCTGGACGATGTGCTGAAAGCCTACACCAACGCCGACTTCACGCCCGAGGTACTTGAAAAGTATCAGGAAGCGATATAGTGTCCAGTCCCGGACAGTCGTCGATGCCCTTTTCCACCAACCGGCCTCAAGGCCCTTCGGGGACCTCGACGCTTTCCAGGCGAATGGGGACCAGTTGCGAGACGTTTGGAGGACCAGCCGTCCAGACTCCGTCTGCCGAGATGTAGGCGATGCGCGTACTTGGCATTGACCCCGGTACCCTCCGGATGGGGTACGGCTTGGTGGAAGCGGACCCCCAACCGTCGGCCGAGGACTTCGGTGTTGTAGCCCTACCGAAGTCGATGCCCCTGGAAGACCGCCTCTACCAGCTCTACACCCACGTGTTGAACCTGATCAGCGTCCTCCGCCCGGCCGCCATCGCGGTCGAGGACCCGTTCGTCGGAAAAGGTGAGCGGCGTTTCGTGGGCCCGGCCATCGCCGTCGGACAGGCTCAGGCTGTCGTGCTCATCGGCGCTGCCGGACAAGGGGTCCCGGTGTTCCATTACAGTCCCGCCCAGGTAAAGCTCTGTGTCACGGATTATGGCGCCGCCTCCAAGGAGCAGATGCGCCAGACCATCGTTGCTACCCTGGGGCTGGCTGAAACGCCTGAACCCGACGCCGCGGACGCGCTTTCCGTGAGCCTGTGCCACCTGATACAAGCTCAGGCTACCGCAGCCCTGGGACGGGCGATAGCCCCAGGGTCGGAGAGATAGCAGTTGATCATAAGCGTTCGCGGTGTCCTTGAAGCCGTTGGTCCCGACTGGGTGCATCTTCAGATGGGCGGGGTTACATTGCAGGTCTCAGTGCCGGCTGCCGCCATCGGGGAGCTGGGGCCCATCGGAGGACAAGCCCACCTGCATACCCACCTTCGGTTGCGCGATGAACAGCCGGTGTTGTACGGCTTTCCCAATCCGGCGTCCCTGGCGCTGTTCTTGATGCTCACCGGCGTGTCCGGGGTCGGACCCCGGCTTGCCCTGGCCCTGCTCTCGGGACTGGGCGCGCCGCGTCTGCACGAGGCCATCGCCACGGGCGACGTCACAGCCCTGGTTTCAGCTCCCGGGGTGGGCCGCCGCACCGCCGGCCGCATAGTCCTGGAGTTGAGGGGAAAGCTGGAGGCGGGTGAAGTTGGCATCGCACCGTTGACCGCCGCTGACGACACCGATGTCATCGCGGCGCTGACGGCCCTCGGCTACTCCCCTAACGAGGCTCGGCAGGCGGTAGGCAACACGGATCGGACCCCTGATCTGACCCTGGAGGACCGGGTCCGGCTAGCCCTGCAGCAGTTCGGGGGAAGCGGGTAGGCATCAGGCAACGAAATGCGCCAGGTGACGCTTTCCCTTTGTTCCCCCCTACCGTAGATGAGTTTGGCGAGGTCGACAATCCGCTGCCCCGTGGATGAAGTTCTTCCCGGGAACCTCCGCTCAAGGCCATGGTGAAAGCGGCTTCAGTCTTGGTTATAATTCATAAGAGGGGGGCAACATGTCGGCCGCTCCCCCCGGTCCGCTGACGGACAGGAGCAAAGGTCAAGAATGCCTGAATTCAAGCTGGAATCGGATTTCAAGATGACGGGTGACCAGCCTCCGGCGGTGGCCCGGCTGGCCGCCGGGGTGCTGGAAGGCATCAACCAGCAGACTATGCTGGGCGTCACCGGCAGCGGCAAGACCTTCACCATGGCCAACATCATCCAGG
>CAJWBT010000050.1 GCA_913020235.1 uncultured Chloroflexota bacterium | reverse complement strand
CGGCCGCCCACGGGGCTAACCGCACCGGCCGCCTGTTCAGCGGGGACCTCTCCGCCAAGTTCCTCATGGGCGCTCTGTACCAGGCGGGCTTCGCGAACCAACCCACGTCCGAATATAGAGGCGACGGGCTGGAGTTGCGGGACACCTACATCTGCGCCGCAGTGCGGTGCGTCCCACCGGGAGACCGGCCGACCACCGAAGAGCAGCAGGCCTGCCTGCCCTACCTGGTCTCGGAGATGGGCATTCTCCCCCGGGTGCAAACGGTTCTCGCCCTGGGCCATGTCGCCTTCAGGGCATGCATGAGAGCCCTGGCGCACATCAAGGGAGAGCCCGTGAAGGGCGCGTTCTCCCACGGCGCCCGGTACGACCTTGGCGAGGCCCTTCCCCACGTTGTGGCCTCCTACCACCCCAGCCCGCGCAACACCAACACCGGAAGGCTATCGAAGGACGAATTCGTGGCCTTGTTGCTGGAGATTCGCCAATCTCTCGGTCGAGGTGAGTCCCGGTGACGGCACAGGAGCAGCCATCTCAGAACCTGATGCGGCTGCCGGCACCCGCTCAAGAGTTTGTTGGCGAACAGGGCACGAACCCGTGGCCAGGCGGGTAGACCCAGGGCAGGCGGCGAAGGACGGCGTTTACGCGCACCATCGCCGGGTCGTCTTCGACAACCTGCACCACGGTCTCGCTGCTCGTCACCGGCGTTACCCTCCCAAGGGTACATTCGTCAACTTGGAGGCTTCTTGATCACCGCCCAGGGCGCCGGCGAGATGGGGGACTTTTGGCGCACCGGCTAGCCGCCGACGGGGTCGCGTGTGTCAAGAGCCGCGGGCCGGCCGGAAACAGGACCGGCACCCACGGCGGGTGTGGCTTCTTCCCTGCGGTTCCGGCGGCGCTTGCGGTCCGCCACCGGAAGCGTTATGAAAAATGCGGCCCCGTTGCCGTTCGAACTCTCGGCCCAGATGCGGCCCTGCTGGGCATCGATGATGCGCCTGCAGATCGCCAATCCCAGGCCGACGCCCCCCGCCGGGCGGCCGGTCGGCTCAACCGCCTGCTGGAACGGCTCGAAGATGAGTTCCAACTGTTCTTCAGGAATACCCGGGCCCTTGTCCCGTACGGTGAGCCGGACCACCGGCTTCGTGGCGTCGACGGCTTCGACACACTCTATCCACACCTGAGAGCGAGCTGGAGTGTATTTCTGCGCGTTGTCCAGCAGGTTGTCCAAAACCTGGCGCAGGCGACGCGGATCGGCCATGACCTGGGGGAGGTCTTGGGGTATGTCGACGACGACAGGTCTTTCGGGCGTGCGAATTCTCCAGTGGTTCAGTGCCCCCGCCAGTACCTGGTTTACGTCCGTGGGGACTTGCTTGATGGGCAGCAGGCCCGCCTCCAGCCGGGAGAACTCCAAAAGGTGGGCGATCAAATTGGTGAGGCGGTCGGAGGCGGCGTCGATCTCTTGCAGGAATTCCCTTCGCTCCGCGTCTTCCAGCTTGTCCTCATTGTCCAGCAGGGTGGTGGCGAAACCCTTTATAGCCGCCAGCGGGGTACGGAGTTCGTGGGAGACCGTGGAAAGAAGCTGCGACTTAAGGCGGTCGGTCTCCTGGGCCTTATCCAGGGCAGCGGCCAACTCGCTTTCGGCCCGTTTTCGCTCCGAGACGTTTCGAAACGTCAGCACGACGCCGGCGACATTTCCGCTGTCATCCCAGAGGGGCGCCGCAGTGCCGCCGAGGGGAATTGGCTTCCCGCCTCTCGGGAGGAGTACGGTATCCTCGGCTAAACCGACAACTCTATTCTCCCTCAGCGACCTCGTCACGGGATTCTCGGCGAACTCGCGGCCTTGCTCGCCGGAGACATCGAACAACGACGCCAGGCTCTGGCCGAGGGCATCCTCCTTCGCCAGCCCCATAAATGCCTCGGCGACCGGATTCATGAAAGTCAAGCATCCTTCTTCGTCCGTCGTGGCCACCGCGTCGCTGGTGCTTCGGAGCACCGCGGCCAGCCACCGCTCGCTTTCTCTCAGTTGCCGCTCCATCCGATGCTTGTGAACGGCGACCTCAACGACGGTCTGCAACGCCCGCTGGTCCACCGGTTTGAGCAGGTAGCCGAAGGGCTCGGTCATCTTCGCCCGCTGCAGCGTGGTCTCATCCGCGTATGCCGTGAGAAATACCACCGGCACGTCAAGCCGGTCCCGAATCTGCCGGGCGGCGTCGATTCCGTCTGTGTAGCCAACCAACCTGATGTCCATCAATACTAGATCGGGATTCAGTTCCGCTGCCAGCTCGACAGCCTCATCTCCGGACCCGGTGACGCTGGGGACACAGTATCCCAGGGCCTCCAACTTATACTGCAAGTCCATCGCCACGATGGCTTCATCTTCTACAACCAGGACTTGCGCCTTGTGCATAGCCGAACTTCCTTGCCGCTATTTTGCGGGAAACGTGATCTTGATCTCCGACCCGCCGTCGCTGCTGAGATCGATGGCGCCGCGAATCTGCTGTGCCAGGGCGTTGACTATCGTCAGCCCCAGCGTCGTCGTCTGCCGGATGTCCAGGCCCTCCGGAAGCCCCACGCCGTTATCCTTGACTACCAGCGTATACTCGTCACCCTCCTCGCGGACGCTGACGCTTATCTCGCCGGCAACACCCTCCAGAAAGGCGTGTTTTAGCGCATTCGAGACCAGCTCATTGATGATCAGGCCACAGGGGATGGCCGTGTCGACGCCCATGAGAATTCGATCGACGTCGACCTGCAGTTCAATTCCCTGGGTGTTGAGACCGTAGGAGTTGTACAGATCTGCGGTCAAGCTTTGGAGGTATCCTCCGAAGTCGATTTGGCCCAGGTTCTCAGACTGGTAGAATTTTTCGTGGACCAACGCCATGGCTTTGATGCGGTCCTGGCTGACTTTGAAGGCCTGGAGGGCCTGTTGGTCCTGAATGTCTCTCGACTGGAGACTGAGAAGACTGGAGATGATCTGCAGATTGTTCTTGACCCGATGGTTGATCTCCTTGACGAGCACCTCTTTCTCGTCGAGCGAGGCTCTGAGCCGGTCCTCGGCCACCACGCGTTGGGCGTAGAGCCGCGCATTGGCGACGGCGCCCGCGATCTGGGCGCCCACTCTTTCCGCCAGGGCAACGTCCCCTTCGCCATACGCATCGGGCTTGGCCGACTGGAAGAAAATAACACCCACCACTTCGCCCTTTGACACCAATGGGACCGCAAGGAAGCTGACCAGGCCGGCCCTGTAACTGTTCAGCAGGCGGGGAAACCGCCAAGCCAATTCTTCCTCGCTCTGGAAGTGGGCCAGTTGCGCCGACATGGTTCGGACGGCTAGTTCCACGAACGAACCCGCCATCGGTGAGGTCTGCCCGCGTCGCAATTCCGGAGTTTCGGTCCCCGACACGTAGGTTTTGGAGTAGGTGCGGTTTTCGAGATCAACCAGATTGATGGCGATCCTATCAAAGGCGATGAGCTTACCTACCTCTTGGCAGAAGCGTTCGTACACCTCGTCGATGTCCACCGACGAGCTGATGATCCGGCCAATTTCGGCTATCAGCGCATTCTCTTCAGCCAGCCGGCTCAGCGCCTCCTCGGCCACCAGGCGTTGGGCGTAGAGCCGCGCATTGGCGATGGCGCCGGCGATCTGGGCGCCCACTCTTTCCGCCATGGCTACGTCGCTTTCGGTATAAGCGCCGGGCTTGGCCGACTGGATGTTCATAACACCCACAACTTCGCCCCTTGACACCAATGGGATCGCGATGAAGCAGACAAGGCCGGCCTTATACTGGGGCGCCAGGCCAGGAAACCGCTGGACGACCACTGCTTCGCTCTCGAATTGGGCCAGTTGGCCCGACATCGTTCGGACGGCCAATCCAGTAAACGACCCGGTCAACGGGCCGGACCGACCCCGCCGTCTCCCCGGCACATCGGTCCCCATCACGTAGGTTTTGGTGGTGACCTGGTTCTCGAGGTCGATCAAGTTTATGGCGATCCTATCGAAGGGGATAAGCTTGCTAACCTCCTGGGAGAAGCGCTCGTACACCTCGTCGATTTCCAGCGACGAGCTGATGATCCGGCCAATTTCGGCAATTATCGCCGTCTCCTCAGCGAGCCGGCTCAACTCCTCCTCAGCCCGCTTGCGCTCGGTAATATCTTCCTCAACGGCGATGAAGTGGGTGATGATTCCTTTAGCGTTCCTGATCGAGGAGATGGACGCGGACACCCAGAAAGACTGTCCGTCCTTCCTCATATTGTGAAATTCTCCTCTCCATTCTCGACCGGAGAGTATCGTCTTCCACAGCCGGTGGTATTCTTTCTGCGAAGTCCGACCCGATTTCAAGATACTCGGATTCTTTCCTTTGACATCTTCCATGCCATATCCGGTGATGCGGGTGAACGCTGGGTTAACGTACTCGAAACAGCCCTGGATGTCGGTGAGGACCACGGCCACGGAGACCTGCTCCACGGCGCTAGACAGTTTCCGGACCTCCTCCTCCGCTTGCTTGCGCTCGGTGGTGTCGCGTGCGATGGCCAGGACTTCGTCCGGCCCGTTGGCGACGAACCGGACCTCCCGGTCACGCATCTCGCCCCGGTTCAGAAGCTGAGTTTCGAGGACCTGTATTTGGCCGGTCTGGAGTGCACGATCAATGCACTGCATGGCCGGCCAAGCTGCTTCCGGGGACAACGCTTCGGAAAGAGCTTTGCCGATGGGCCACTCGGGTGCGTACAGCAGGTCCTTCCGCTCGGCGAAATTGCTGTCCAGAAGGAGGCCATCCCGACTCACTCGATACATGACATCCGGTATCGCCCTTACAAATGCCCGATTCGTGGCCTCGCTCCGGCGTAGCGCCTCTTCCGCTCGATTGCGCTCGGTCAGGTCCACGATGAAAACGATGACCAGTGTCCCCTCTTCCGTCAAAACAGAATTGAGGCTGATGTCCACCGGGAATTGGCTCCCGTCTTTGTGTTGCCCGAGGCATCCGAGGCCGGCGCCCATCAGCCGCCTTTGCGGGTCGGAGAAGAAACGTGACCGGTGGGCCACGTGGAACCCCCGGAGGCTATCGGGGACCAGCATCTCGATGGCCTGCCCCACGAGTTCGTCCCGGTTGTAGCCGAACAGGGCTTCGGTCCGGGCGTTGACGATCACGATTCGGGCCTCGCCGTCGGTGACCAGAATACCCTCGGACGCGGATTCCAGGAGTGCGGCATTCCTGGCCTCGCTGTGACGCAACGCCTCTTTCACCCTAATGCGCTCAGTGATGTCCCGCACCATGGCCATGATGTGCCGCCGGCCACCGATATTAATGGACGAGGCCGAGATCTCGGTATCCAGTACCCGGCCGTCTTTGGTGTAGCACGTCAGCTCGTCGGTCCACCCCTTGCCGCTCTCAAACACCGATTGGGCGAAGGCCATTAGCTCGGCCATATTGTTCCCGGGATGCACAGCCGATATGGGGACCGCCAGCAACTCCTCCCGAGAATAGGAGAGCATGCTGCAAGCCCTGGAATTAGCATCGACGATGGAGTCTTGTTCCGGGTCAATCACGAATATGGCGTCGTTGGAGTTGTCGAAAACCTTATGGCACTGCCCCTCGGTGTGGCGCAACGCCTCTTCCACCCGCCGGCGCTCGGTGATGTGCTTGAACTCTCGCAAGGCGCGGTCGGCGACGTGGGCCGCGTCGGCCAGAACTGCGCCCGACTTGACCACGTAGTCCAGCGCTCCGGCTTTCATGGATTCCACCGCGGCCCGCTCGTCCCCTTGGGCGGTCATCACCACCAAGGGAACCTCGGGGTCCTGTAACTCGAGCGGCAGCAGGTCGATCCCCCGGCCGTCCGGTAAGCTCAGGTCGGCCAGAATAAGGTGCGGACGGGTTTTCGCCAAGCAGGCCCGTGCCTCCGCCAGGCTGCCCGCGATCGTCAAGTGAAACCGCCCTCCGTGCGATTCGAAGGAGCGGCGCGCCAGCTCCGCGTGGGCCTCCTCGTCTTCCACCAGCAAAATATTAATCGTTTGTTCGCTCATCGGTTCTCCACGGTCATGGTCGCGCTGTGGCCTCCATCATTCTGATGACCAGACGGCCAAGGCAAAACCAAACCGACTCCCGTTCAACCAACTCTCGTTCAATCGAACGGTCCCCTATATCTGAATCTACCGGATTTCGCGGCGGATGCCAGGTCGGCCGCGTAACAGGTTGTTGAAGGAGTATAACAAAAACATGACGATTCCCTTGGGCGAGCGGGGCGCCAGCGCACGTTCTCGGGCCCTGACATAGGCTTGGCGGTCTTGGCGCCGCCCTCAGGATAGTCTCCGCGAAGAATTGAGGGTATGGACCGGGTTTTCCGGTTGCTTCGTGAGCCTTTCCTCAGCCCGAGATACTACGTCATCCCGGCCCGTCGGGATTCTTCAGCATCGCATGCAATCAAGAGTTTGTGACAGATCATTGATACCGTATCCCGGTACTTTTGACGCCTTGCCCGGGCCCTCATCCCTTCGGCAAGCTCAGGGCAAGCCTAGTACCAGGTCAACCTGAAATTGATCGATGTCATTCTGAGCAAAGCGAAGAATCTCGTTGTTACGCTGAGTTGCTTCGTCGCTCTGCTCCTCAGAATCTTTCATGCTGGTTGCCACCGGCACCACGGCCGACGAAAATGGACACCGCCCTGCCATCCCGAGTCCTTCGCGGGAAGAACGATGGATCTGGGGAGGCGGAGGAGACGCCCCACCCCAGATGCTTCGCCGCTGCGGCTGGCTCAGCATGACACTTTCGGAGCAATGACATTCTGTTAACACCAAGTTGACTGAGTACTAGCCGCATGCCCCGAGGGGGTTGGAGGAATGCGCCCCCTGGAAGCGCCCTAACGGGCAGGAGGCGGGCAGTCTAGCCAGTAACCCACCCCGGGCTCGGTGCGAACGTGCAGGGGGCGGGTGTGATCGGTTTCGATCTTCTTACGCAGGCGGCCGACGTGGGTGCGCAGCACCTGGGCGTCGCCCCCATGGGGCTCCCCCCAGACTTCGGAAATAATCTGGTTCGAGGTGAGGACCCGGCCACGATGTCGGGAGAGCACAGTCAGCACCTTGTATTCGGTGGGCGTGAGATGCACCGGATGGCCCCCTCGGATGATGCGCCTGGCCGAAAAGTCCACCGCGAGGTCGCCACACTCCATCAGGTCTCCGGGAAGGCCGGCCCACGCTTGCGCGCGCCGGAGGAGCGCCTTGACCCGGGCCACCAGCACGCTGCCGGCGAAAGGCTTGGCCAGATAGTCCTCGGCTCCCACCTCAAATCCGCGCACCGCGTCTTCGTCGGTTCCTCTAGCGGTCACCATGATGACGGGCGCCTGGTAGACCCTCTTCATGAGGCGGCACACTTCCAGCCCGTCCAGCCCGGGGATGCCGATATCCAGCACCACCAAGTCTGGCATGGCATCTCGAAACCGCTGCAGCGCCCCCGGCCCATCCGTGGCGACCGTGACCGCCAAGCCGTTGACCTCGAGGGTACGGCTGATGAACCGCAGCATCGGCGGGTCGTCTTCGACTACCAGAATCAGGGGTTCAGAACGAGCCATCAGACCTCAGGGCAACACGCAACTCGTTGCCCAGGTTACAGAGCGGTAGTTACGTGGAGCGGATGGCAACATGCCGCAGCACCGAGGTGTCATGAGGAGATTCTCATTGACGGGAAGGGGGGTGTCAAGGGCGAGGGTTGGAGTGGGCCACGCCACCAAGCGGCAAACTTTCCCCGGAATGTGGCTGAATCCGTGAAGCCTCCACTGTCGGATGATTAACCGCCGATCTTCGGACAAGCTCTTGACGGACCGTAGGTCGTTCAGGTTACGAGCCTCGCCAATAATTCCCCTTAGCAAATCCCAAAAAGACAGGCCCCCGGAGTGTCTCCGGGGGCCTGTTTTCGTGCCTGGATTTGGTAGCGCGTGGGGGATTCGAACCCCCGATCTCCGCCTTGAGAGGGCGGTGTCCTGGGCCACTAGACGAACGCGCCACGGGGCGTCGCATGATGGCTGGGCCCAAAAACGGATGCGACTCGGCCCATCGTACCAGAACCCCTCCAATCTTGTAAACCGATTCTTGCGGATCGAAGCGGACCCGGACCGGTCTGGATCAATGGTGGGCGTCTGGGCCGCCGCCGCCGCTATTGACGGCAGCCAGCCACTCGACGATGGGCGCCGCCCGGCGCGAAGCTAGTTTCCCCTAGTGCGAGATGTCCGGGATCGAATCCCACCCGGACGGTATCATTCACGAAGAAAACACCCCATCCGCCTAAGGAAGGTGGGGTGTCTTCACGGACCGTTCTCGGGCGGGCTGGTCTTGTCGGCCCTTGGTCCGAGGGGCTCCCGGCAAATCTACCCGGGCGTGACCTCGAAATCCCCGAACATGGTGAAGTTGTGCCCCGGGAAGGTACACACGAACTGGTACGTGCCGGGCGCCGGAGCGGTAAAGCTGACCTCTCCCGTTGCTCCGGGTGTCAGTAACTCGGTGGTGGCGATGACCCTGTCGTCACCGGGCGGTACCCAGCCACTGCCCGGGCCAGCTGCCGTACCTGCGGCGGAAACATCGTCCTTGGTCCCCGCTTGCACCAACACCCAGTTATGTTGATTGATGCCGGACACGTTTTCAAGGACCACCACCACCTCGCTGCCGGAGGTGGCGGCCAGCTTGTCCGTGTCGAAGGTCAACGCATCTCCGTTAACGCCGATTTCCAACCTTGCTCCGGCGGCGGGGGCCGCTGTTGGAGCTTCGGTGGCCGCTGGCGGGGAGGTGGCTGCCGGAGCGGAGGTCGCCGCCGGGGCGGTGGTCGCGGCAGGCCTGGCGGTCGGTGCGTCATCTCCGCCGCCGCACGCCGTGGCCAAGACCAGCGTAGCGGCAAGTGCTCCAGCTATCAAGATGGGTGTAAATTTCACATTTCCTCCTGAGAAACTCAACTTCGGATGCTTGCGACTTTTATCACATCATAATTGATATTGTGTGTCAAGGAAAAACTGGCCTCTGCGCCATGTTTTGATTATGATTGACCTGCCAGATGAGATTCGATTACAAAAGCATTACAAAACCGCGGAGAACGCGAAACTAGCCAAGAGATTGACCCTTCACTATTCGCCTTCCACGGTTTCCCCGCGCTCGGTGGCAAGTGCTGAGATACTCTGTCTGTCTCGGGGGTGAATTTGGAAATCGGGAAATTCCCAGCCTCCCTCTTGGAGAAATTACTGGCCAGGAACCCCATTGAGGACTCTAGAGTGGTCCTGGGACCGCGAGTTGGCGAGGATGCGGCGGTCCTCGACATGGGTGAGCGGCTGCTGGTCGCCACCAGCGACCCCGTAACTTTCGCCACCGACCTGATCGGATGGTACGCCGTGCAGGTCAACGCCAACGACGTGGCGTGCACCGGGGCGTCCCCCCGCTGGTTCCTGGCCACGCTGCTGGTGCCCGAGCGTTTCTCCGAGGGGGATGCCGAGGCGGTGTTCGACCAGATTTTGGAAGCCTGCCGGTCGGTAGGGGCCACCCTGATTGGCGGCCACAGCGAGGTCACCTTCGGCATCGACCGGCCCATCATCATGGGCACAATGATGGGCGAGGTCGAGCGGGGCAAGCAAATCAGCACCGGCGGGGCCAAGGAGGGCGACAGCATTGTCCTCACCAAGGGTATAGCCGTCGAGGGGACCGCGCTATTGGCCCGCGAACGAGGCCGCGCACTGCTGGATGCGGGTGTCCTGGCTGAGAGCATCGAGAAGGCTCGCGGGTGGCTCTCTCATCCGAGTATAAGTGTAGTCAATGAGGCTCGAATCGCACGTGCCGTGGCCCAGGTCCACTCCATGCACGACGTGACGGAAGGAGGCCTGGCTACCGGGCTGCGGGAGGTGGCCGAAGCTTCCGGTCTTGGCCTGGCGGTTGAGGAAGGGAGCATACCGGTATTTCCCGAGTGCCGAGAGGTGTGCCAGGCCTTGGGGCTGAACCCCTTTGGCCTTTTGGCGTCGGGCGCCCTCCTGGTCACCTTACCGGCCGGTGATGTCCCGGCCCTCTTATCGGCGCTGGAGCGGGAGAACATCGATGGCTGGGAGATCGGCCAGATGTTAGCGCCCGAAGAAGGGTTACTGCTGATCGGTACCGATGGCGAATCTGCCTTGCCCCAGTTCTCCAGAGACGAGTTGGCGCGCTACTTCGCATCCGCCCTTTGACCCGGCTCTCGGTCTGCACCGATGGGCCGGCCCCACACCACGGCGAAGGCGATCAGGATTGCGCACGGTACACTTCTACCGCTTCCATCAATTGAACCAGTGTGATATTGGCGCCGCTCACGGTAATCGCTACCTTTTTATCCTTAACCAGGTCCGGCCGCTTTACCGCACCGGCCAGGGCTGCCGCCCCGGCCCCTTCGGCCATGGTGTGGGCTTTCTCGATCAGGAGACCGATGGCCCGGCGGATGTCATCGTCGCTGACCAG
>CAJWBT010000049.1 GCA_913020235.1 uncultured Chloroflexota bacterium | reverse complement strand
AGTTCGCTTTCTGCGTGGCGGAGAACGAAGAGGCCAGCCCGTGGACCCTGCTGCACGAGGAGCGGGCCGGTATGGACCGGGGCCAGAACGCGGTGACGGTCTTCGCCTGCCAGTCGCCAAACCCCCTCTTCGTGCCGGGCAAGGCGGAGCGCATACTCAAGATGCTGGCCTACTCCCTGCCAACGGTGACCATCAACATGTTCCACTCGGCGGGCCAATGTCTCATTTCATTCAGCGGCAAGGTGGCCCAGGAGTTGGACCGGGGCGGCTACTCCAAGGAGGCCTTGAAGGAGTGGCTGTGGAGGAACGCCGGGTACAACGTGGGCTGGCTGAAGCAAAGCGGCATCCTTGTCGGGCACGTGGGAGACCAGCACTACTGGGGCCACGCGGTGGAAGACCCGCCGAACCCTTTCAACCTTCCCGATGACACCACGCTCCCCATGGTGGAGACGCCGGATGACATCCACGTCGCCGTGGTTGGCGGCGAGTCTCAATGGTGGGTTGGCTTCTCCGCCGGGTGGGGCGCCTACGGGGGTTATGCCGTCACCAAGGCCATCACGTTACCAGGGAGCTGAACCCAAAAGCAGCGTTGGAACCAGCGAGCCGCCAACCAGGAGGGCCAGAAACCGGCACGCGGTGGCCGGCCCTCCTCATCGCCGCCAGACACCGGTCCCTGCCTTGACGCTCCAAGTGCGGGAGGAATCTCGCATCCGCGGAGGCGGGCCACCACGGATGAAAACGGAATGCCGGGAAAGCCATCACCCACCATTCTCCATTGCGGAGGGGTCAGGTGATGGGCCTATTTACGGAGAAATGACATGCCTCAATCTATGCGTGCGAAATTCGGCGTCAGTCTATCAACCCGGGCGGTGCTCTTCGATTGGGGCACCATGGACGACGTTATCGACGCCGCGCGGACCGCGGAAGATTCGGGTCTTTTCCATGGCGTCTGGGTTGGAGACAACCTGCTATCGAAACCCAGGGTAGAGTCCATCGTTACCCTGTCTGCCATCGCCGCCCGGACCGAGCGGGTCACACTGGGCACCATCTGCCTGGCCACCTTTCCCCTGCGCCATCCCATTCTATTCGCGATCCAATGGGCCAGCCTGGACGTCCTATCCCATGGCCGCACCATCCTGTCGGTCTGCAGCGGGGCCCCGGCAAGCTTCGGCCCCCAATTCGCCAACGAGCTTGATGCAATGGGTATCCCCTCGTCCGAGCGGGTCGGCCGCCTGGTCGAAGGGGTCAAGATTCTGCGCCGCCTGTGGAGCGAAGACCGGGTCACCTATGACGGAAGGTACTACCGGTTCAACGACGTGGATGCGCTTCCCAAGCCCGTCCAGCAGCCGATGCCGATCATGATAGCCGCCAACCCCAAACCCGGAATTGTCTCCGAAGCCATCGTGGATCGAATCCTGCGCCGGGTCGCGACCCACGCCGATGGCTGGCAGACCGATGCCACGCCGGTGGAGACTTTCCGGGAGCGTTTCAGCAAGATCCGTGACTACGCGGCTGCCCGCGGACGTGACCCGGCAAAGCTCGACTCCTGCCTTCATCTCATGGTCAACATCAATGAGGACCGGGACCAGGCGTTCAAGGAGGCGGCAACCTTTCTATCGTCCTACTACGGGGCCGGCGCGGTCTCCCAGGAGCGGGCCGAACTGTGGCTGGCCTATGGCTCCCCCGAGGCGGTAATCGAGAAGATACAGGCGTACATCGACGCCGGCTGTACCACACCGGTGCTGCGCTTCGTGTCCCCCGACCTCAAGGGCCAGCTGCAGCGTTGCATAGAAGAGGTATTGCCGGCGTTTCGCACCAGCTGAGCCGAGGAGGAGCCAACCCAGGGCAACGCCGGGCACCGCTCTCACGGTCATTCAACAGTTCCCGGTGATACCTACCACTGGAAACTTGACCCCGGGTCATCCTTTTTACCTAGCGGAACTTGCCGCTTTTACCGATGCGGGGTAAACGTGCGAGGTCGACAATGGGAGCCAGGGGGAGAATGGCACAACGCCCGAACCGGTTCCTGCACGTTCCCTGGACCTCTTAGACTTGTTAAACGCGGCTGAACACCTTATGTCAACCGGGCCCGTGAATGCCAGGCGCCCGATCATGGTTGGGCCGGCATCGCCGGTCGCAAATCTGGTCCCGGCGGCGTTTCGTCCTGAAAGCGGCGCAGAGGAGAAGGGGTAATGGGTGGGGTGATTCAGGCCGAAAGCCTCACCAAATATTACGGCAAGTCCCGCGGGATTGAAGGCCTCAACCTGGAAGTGCGGGAGGGAGAGGTCTTTGGTTTCCTGGGCCCGAACGGCGCCGGCAAGACCACCACCATCCGCCTGGCCATGGACTTCATCCGCCCCACTGGGGGCTCCATCAAGGTTCTTGGTCTGGACGCTCGCCGGCAAGTCTGCGAGGTCCACAGGCGGACCGGCTATCTGCCCGGCGAGCTGACCATGTACGACAGGCTTACCGGGGGAGAGCTGCTCCGTTACCTTGGGCACCTGCGGGGCGGCGTCGACTGGCGCTACGTCGAAGAGCTGGCGGAACGGCTGGGGGCGAGCCTGTCTGAACCGATCCGCTCCCTCTCCTCAGGCAACAAGCACAAGATCGGCCTGATCCAAGCCATGATGCACCGTCCCGAGCTGTTGATCCTGGACGAACCCACCAGCCGCCTGGACCCTCTGACGCGACAGGAGTTTCACCAGTTGCTCGTCGAGGTCCGGGAAGAGGGCCGGACGGTGTTTCTCTCCTCCCACATCCTGCCGGAAGTGGAGCGGGTCTGCGACCGTGTCGGCATCATCCGCCAGGGGCGGCTGGTAGCCGTGGAGAGCGTGGGCGCCCTGAAAGCCCGGTCCCTGCGGCGGCTGGAACTCCATTTCGCGGCCCCAGTGTCCCAGGATGCCTTCGCCGGCCTGGCGGGCGTCCGCGAGGTAACGGTCCAGGATGCGGTCGTGCGCTGCGAGGTTACGGGCTCGGTGGACGCCGTGATCAAGGCCGCCGCCCGTTACGAGGTTCTGGACATCATCAGCCACGAGCCCGATCTGGAAGAGGTCTTCTTGGCCTACTACAGCGGAGATAACGACGTTGCTGCGTAGCGTGCTGTTGAAGACCCTGCGGGACCAGCGCCGGTCTCTCACGTGGTGGGCATTAGGCATGGTGGCGTTGATCGCTGTCACGGTGGCCTTTTATCCGAGCCTCCGCGACACGCCGGAGTTCGATGAACTGAGCAAGGAAATCCCAGAGGCGCTCATGAGAGCGTTTGCGGGAGGGGTCACCGATTTCACCTCGCCAGTAGGGTTCCTCAACAGCCAGTTGTTTATCCTGATGGTACCGCTGCTGTTTCTTGTCTTCGGCTTGACCGCTGGAAGCGGCGCCATAGCGGGAGAAGAGGAGAAGGGCACCCTGGACCTGCTGCTATCCAACCCGGTGCGGCGCTGGCGGGTGGTGTTGGAGAAGTTCGTCGCGATGACCGTTGGGATATCGTTGCTGGGTCTGGCCCTGTGGCTGGGAACGGCAATAAGCGCCAGGGCCGTGGGAATGGACATCGGCGTCGGGCGGATCGCGGAGGCTTCCCTGAGTGCCGCCTTATTGGGGCTGGCCTTCGGCGCGATTGCCATGGCCGTTGGATGCACCTTCGGCAGCCGTGCCCTGAGCATCTGGGCGACGGCCGCCCTCGGCATTGCTGCCTACTTCCTCAACGCGATGGGACCCATAGTGGATGGATTGGAAGAGAGGCTGTCGCCCTTCTACTATTACCTCGGCGCCGATCCACTGGCGAACGGGTTGGACCTCCTCCATGTGGGGGTCTTGATCGGACTGTCGGTCGCGGCGCTGGCCGTGGCCCTCATAACCTTCGAGCGCAGGGACCTGGCGATCTGACCGCGGCCGGCCGGCCCTTGACGAGGGCGCGGCAGACGATTACCTTTATCCGTGGCAGGAAAAGGGTATCGCCAGACTTCTTGCGGTGCTGGTTCCCATCGCGGCCCGGAGCTACGGCTTCCAGTCCCCTCGTCGGCAGGCCACGAAGATGCTTCGTTCATCTCCTCTCTTCCGGCGATGTCCGGGATGGAGGAGTTGCTCAATCACCAGATAAGGAGGAGCCAGATGGATTTTGGCCTTTCAGAAGCCCACATAATGCTAGGGAGGACCCTGCGCCAATTCGTGGAGCGAGAGATCATTCCCCTGGAAAGAGAATACCCGGGAGCGGTCGAGCTTCCTGATGAGGCGTTACGTCCCGTTGAAGAGAAAGTGAAGGCCGCCGGACTGTGGCAGCCGGCCGTGTCGGTAGAATTGGGCGGAGGAGGCATAGACAAGATCGGTCTGGCCGTCGTCACCGAGGAGACTTGGCGCAGCGTCCTGGCCCGGAATATGACGGGACCGCGGGTGAACGAGTACTTGTACTACGATTCCGATCTGATCCGAGAGAAGTATCTGATGCCCACGATACGCTCGGAGAAACGCGGGGCTACCGGGTTCAGCGAGCCGGACGCCGCGGGCGACGTGGCCGGGATAACAACCACCGCCGAGAAGGTGGAGGGCGGCTACGTTATCAACGGCGGCAAGATCTGGTCCAGCAACGCGGAACGCGCCGACTACGTCGCGGTGCTGGCCCGCATGAAGGGAACCGAGCGGCGCGAGGGCCATACCCTGTTCCTGGTGGACCGGGGCACCCCCGGATGCACCTACGTTCGCACGATTCCGACCCTGGGCTTCGCGTTGTTCGGCGAATGGCACTTCCAGGACTGCTTCGTCCCGGACTCCCAGCGGACCACCCCGGAGGGGGGCGCCTGGAGCGTGGCACAGGCCCGTTGGACCACGGCCCGTTATCTGTTCGGCGCCCAGAGCCTGGGGCTGGCCGGGCGTTGCCAGGACATGGCGCTCAAGTACGTCAAGACCCGCTCCACCTTTGGGCAGCCCCTGGCGAGCCGCCAGGCGATCCAGTTCATGCTTGCAGAATCGGAGATAGGCCTGCAAGCCATCCGGGCCCTGACCTTCCAGGCCGCCTGGAAGGCGGAGCAAGAGATGGACGTGCGCCACGACGCGTCAATCGTAAAGGTTTTCGCCACCGAGACGGGCACCCAAATCATCGACCGGGCACTGCAGATACACGGCGCCGCCGGCTACAGCACCGACCTGCCTATAGAAGTCCACTACCGGACCATAAGAGGCCTGCGCATAGCCGACGGTCCCAGTGAGGTCCACCGCATGGTCGTGTCGCGGAACATTCTGCGAGACGTGTAGGCAGGCTCTCGGCCCGGCGCCGACCTGTGTTATTATGGCAGCGCCACCCCGACTGAGGTGTGGCGCACCAACAACGGAATGGCTGGAACCCAGGGCCGATCAGGACCCGGGACGGGCACCGGTTGGACTAAAACACCGTGATCGAAGTCAAGGAGGGGAACGATGGTAGCAGCACAAATGGTAACCGATTTGGATGGCCTCGAGATGCGGGAGATCATCTACCAGAAACACCATCGAGTGGAGGGCGCGGCCTGGATCACCATCAACCGCCCCGATCGTCGTAATGCCACCACTCGGCGCACCTGGCGTGAGATAGAAGCCGCCATTGAGGATGCCGATAAAGACGTAACCATCGGCGTCGTGGTCCTCACCGGCCAGGGTGACAAGGCATTCTGCGCCGGAGGCGATATCGGGGAGCACCCGGACGAAGAGGCGCAACCCTCCAAGAACGTTCGCATCCGGGCCCACGGGGGCATTGAAGACATCCTGAAGCCCGTCATTGCCCGGGTGTGCGGCTTCGCCGTCGGCGGGGGCAACCACCTGGCCTACCACTGCGACCTGACCATCGCCTGCGAGGAACACGCTCAATTTGGCCAGAACGGGGCCCGGGTGGCCAGCCCAGCCTCGGGGCACATGGTGCAGGACCTGGCCGCCATTGTGGGCATGAAGAAGGCCAAAGAACTCTGGTACCTGTGCCGGAGGTACTCGGCAAAGGAAGCCGTGGCAATGGGCCTGGCCAACGTGGCTATCCCCCACGACAAGCTGGACGAAGAGGTGGACCAGTGGTGCCGGGAGATCGTCGTGAAGAGCCCAACCTGCCTGGCCGTCTTCAAGTACACCTTCCGGGACACCTACCTGTGGCTCCGGGACCACACTGATATGGGGGCCGTGGTCGGAGACGTCAACCCCGATTTCTACGGAGAGGGCGGCGAGGCCGTGGAAGGAAAGTACGCCTTCCTGGAGAGGCGCGAGCCAAACTTCACCAGGTTCCGGAAGAACATCATCGGCAAGGGGCTGCGTGACGAGGACATTGTCCAAGACGACTAGCCGGCAAGACTAGCCGCAAGACGGAAGGCAGGGGCCGGCCCACTGTCCGTCCTCATCCCTCGAACCTCGCTAAACCAGCAGATATACTTGGCGCGAAGCGTTTCGGCGCCAGGAGGAGGAAGCCATGGATTTGGATTTCAAAGGCCGCACAGTCGTAGTGACCGGCGGTGGCCGCGGCATCTGCCGTGTCATGTGCGCCACATTCGCCAGAGAAGGGGCCAACGTGGTGGCCGCGGACATTCTGCCCGACGACGCCCGGGTCGGGGCCGACGGCACGACCACCGAGCAAGAGTGCATGAGCCTCGGCGTCCGCTCCAGCTACATCCACACTGACGTGACCCAGCTCGACAACGTGATGAAGATGCGGGACGAGGTGATGGCCACCTACGGGCAGATCGACGTGCTGGTCAACGGAGCCGCCTGGTGGGAGAACGGCTTCTTCTGGGAATCGAACCCTGCCAGCTGGGCCAAGGAAATGAACGTCATAATGCTCGGCTCCATGAACTGCTGCAAGGCGATATCTGAACCAATGATGAAGCAGAAAAGTGGCGCCATCGTGAACATTGCGTCCGACGCCGGCCGGGGCGGTGAGAGCCGGCAGGTAACCTACGGGGCCAGCAAGGCCGGCATCATCGGTCTTACCAGGGGTCTGGCCCTGGAGTTGGGCTACCACAAGATCAGGGTCAACTGCGTGGCGCCGGGCCGGACCCAGACCCCCCGTGGCATCGCGGACAGAGAAGCAGCGCTGGCCGTTGGCGAGAAAGAGGCGGAAGCATACCTGGAGCGCGAAAAGCGGGCGCTTCGAGTGTACGCGCTCAGAAAGTTCGGAACCATGCAAGACGTTGCCAACATGGTGGTCTTTCTCTCGTCGCCCTCCGGCGCCGGACATGTCACCGGCCAGACCATCAGCGTCAGCGGCGGATATACCATGGTCTAGCCAGGCCGAACCCTGAGCCCGGCCCCGGTTACCCAGTACTCTTCTCGCGCTCCCCGGAGGCCTCTGCCCGGCCATCGGGGCTGCGCCTGCTAGCGACTCTGGAACGGTAAAGGAGGTGCCTGCCGTGGCGTATGAATGTATCACTTACGAAGAGGTGGGGGATAACGTGGCATTGGTAACCCTCAATCGCCCCAACCGCCTCAACGCCCTGAACCGCCAACTCGTCGAAGAACTGCAGCAGGTGTTGGACCATGTAGACGGGAACGACGACGTGCGGGTGCTGGTGTTCACCGGAGCCCCACGCGCCGATGGCCGCCCCTGCTTCTCCGCCGGGGCCGACCTTTACGAGCAAGCCGACCGGGAAGAGAGTCCGGAGCAGCTACTGGGCACCATCCGGGCCTTGGTGGACCGGAGCTTCGGCCCCTGGCTGGCCGGGTTCTGCGACCGGCTGGAGACCCTGGGAAAGCCGTCTATCGCCGCCATCGACGGCGTTTGCACCGCCGGGGGCCTGGAACTCGCCCTCTCCTGCGACATCCGGGTGGCCTCGGAGACCGCCCAGATAAGCGACCTGCACATCAAGAACCTGGGCGCCATCGGCGGTGGCGGAGTCACCGTCCGGCTGGCACGCGCCGTGGGACCGGCCTGGGCCAAAGAGATTATGTTCACCGGCCAGCCCATGGACGGCCAGGCGGCCGTGAACATCGGCCTGGCCAACCACGTTTTTGCACCCGACCAGCTGGTGGAGGGCGCCCTCACGCTGGCGCGACGGTTCGCCGCCATGCGACCCGCGGCCCTGGCCATGGCCAAGGCTGCTATGGCCGCCGCCATGGACATGGACCTGGGACAGGCCCTGCGCTTCTCCTACATCGGCCGGGAGGTCCTCTCCTCCAAGGAGGGTGCGAAGTCCTTCACCCAGAAGCAACCCCCTCCTCACACCAGGAACTAGCCGGCCCGGTCCGCATGCCTCCCGGTCTCGCCGCTTTCCCGGCGGGGCCGGGGCCAGGGATTTCGCGCTGCCACGGCAATGCCTTCCAGCTTTGCATCAGAGAGCGGCGGGTAAATCTGCGCCAGGGGGGCCGGTTAGTCATCCTCAATGGCCAACTTGTTTAGACGTGTCTACTACGGCTGGTTCGTAGCCGCGGCGGCCGCCGGCACGGAATTCGCCAACGCGGCCTCAGCCATAGGCATCCTGACAATCTTCGTCAGCCCCATGACCGAGGAGTTTGGCTGGAGCCGCACCCAGTTCTCGGGGGCCACCAGCCTGGGGGCCATTCTCGGAGCGTCTCTGGCCCCGCTCACGGGCCGGGTGGTCGACCGCGTTGGCTCCCGGCTGCTCCTAGCGGGCGGCGGCATAGTTGTCGCCCTGGCCTGCTTCTACCTGGCGGAGGCCCAGACCCTTTTGGGGTTCTACATAGCCTTCACCTTCGCCCGGACCGCCGACCAGGGCCTAATCAAAGCCGGCGCCTCCCCGGCGGTGGGGAAATGGTTCCGCCGCTACCGGGGGAGGGCCGTCGCTCTGGTCTTTTTCGCCGGTTCAGCGGGCATCCTGGTCATGGCTCCGGTCACCCAACTGGTGATCAGCGCGTGGGGCTGGCGTGCCGCCTGGAGGGTGCTGGGAGGGCTGATGCTCCTGGGGGGGGTGGTGCCCAGCGCCCTGATAGTCCGGCGCCAACCCGAAGATATGGGCCTGGCGGTGGATGGCGCCCCGGCCGCGGGGCCATCCTCAAGCCAGACCTCATCCATTTCCGAGAATCCTCAGGTTTCCCTGGACGAGGAAGAGGTCAAGTGGCAATTGGGCCAGGTGGTTCGGACGCCGGCTTTCTGGATGCTGCTGATTGCCCTGTTCGCCATCAGCACCGCCAGCTCCGGGGTCGTCCTCCACCTGGTGCCCCACTTGAACCAGCGAGGGATAGTCGGGGGGCCGGCGGTAGCCGTAATCAGCGTCATGTCCGCCTCCGGCGCGACGAGCACCATGGTCCTGGGGTTCATCTCCGAGCGGGTATCGCCCCGGCGGCTCATGGTCCTGGTGACCCTGCTGCCCGCCTTCAGCATGGCCGTGTTGATCTCGGCTGACAACCCGGCGGAGGCCTACGTGTTCGCCGTGATCCAGGGGATAGGGACCACCGGGGTCAACACCCTGGCCCCGCTGCTGTGGGCCAGCTTCTACGGAAGATCGTCCTTGGGCTCCATCTACGGAATCAGCAGGGCTTCCCAAGTGTTTGGCTTCGCCGCGGGGGCGCTGATATCGGGGGTTGTCTACGACACCACGGGAAGCTACCGGGACGCCTTTGCTTTTTTCGGCTTCATCGCGATGGTCAGCTCCCTGCTGGTCCTCGTCACCCGCCCGCCGGCGTGGCCGACGGACCCGTCCGCCTGACCGGCCGGACGGTGCCAGGCGAAGCGCGGCAGGACGGCGCCTGTTACAGACTCAACCGGGGCTCCAGCAATTCCTTGCGCACGCCGCGCTCCTTGAGGACCGACACGTACATCTGATGAAGCCTGGCCGCCACCTCCCCGTTGGTCGCAATGACATTGTGTAGCTGCGCCGGGTCCTCTACCAGGTTGTACAATTCCGTCCGCGCCCCTGCGATGCTGTACATGAGGCTCCACTCCGCGGTGGTGATCGTGCTGACCACCGGCTCGAGGACCGGACGGGCGAAGCCATCGATCTGCCGGACCAGGTCGCCGACGTTGGAGAGGGGGGCGGAACTCACCACGAACTCCGGCCACGCCGACGCGTTGCCTCTGAGCAGCGGCTCCAGGGACTTGCCCTGCACGGATTCTGGGGCAGAGACACCGGCCAGGTCCAAGACCGTCGGCATCAAGTCCACGGCGGAGGTCAGGGAAGAAGCCGTTCCAGGTTCGACGCCGGGTGCGTAGACCAGCAGCGGGATGTGGGTGATCTCCTCCCAAAGAGGGCTGCGCCTCCAGCCTTCACGTTTGTCCCCCAGCTCGCTCACGGGAATGGCGCTGCCGTCTTCCCGCCTGGTCCCCAAGCCCTTACCGAAAAGTCCCCCGTGCTCACCGAAGCAGAAGCCATGATCGGACGTGAAGATCACGCAGGTGTTTTCCATCAGACCCATGACCTCAAGCTTGCTCAGCAGATGGCCCACCCACCGGTCAACCATGGTGATCTCGCCGCAGTACGTGGCATAAGCCTTTCGCACCTTCTCCTCGGTCAGCCACGGTATCTCTTGCCAGTAGGCGTAGGGCGGGTTG
>CAJWBT010000048.1 GCA_913020235.1 uncultured Chloroflexota bacterium | reverse complement strand
AATCGGCGGGGCTCTCCTGGAGGGAGAGTACCTCGACGCCATCCAACAGGCCGGATTCGTTGATGTGGAGTTGGTCTCCTCCGCCGATGTCTTCGCCGGAGCTAGTGGGGAAGCCAACGCCCACTCCTTCGAAACCATGGGGGCCAACATCCGCGCCAGGAAGCCGTAAAGAGGCCCTCTTGGGAGGCATCGGCCATCTGAGCAGCGTGAAGGTGATCTGCGGCGAAGTTTCTATAGATGGCAGCCATGGGACCGACGACCCGACCAGGGCGACTTTTCCTTTCTTCTTGGCAAAAGGGGCGCTGGATGCCGGGCATGAGGCCTCCATTACCCTGATGATGGATAGCGTCGTGGTGATGAAGGACGACATCGCCAAGAACATCCAGGATGTGGGCCTGCCGCCCTTGAAAGAGCTGATGGGCTTTGCGGTGGCCAAAAAGATACCCATCTACGTTTAACGGGCTTGAGCCGCCGCCCGCGGCGTAACCGACCAGGACTTGGCTGGTAAGGATGCGATCTTCGGCACTCCGGTAGACGCGGCCAACGCCGTCGCCGAACACGACAAGGTGGTAACCATCTAGCGTCGATCGGCGCACCACTCCGGTGTGAAACCGTAGGGTCCGAGATGACTGCCACTCCAACTCCTTCCCTTGGCAAGGGCGTGGCCTCAATACTGTCATTCCGAGGAGCGAAGCGACGAGGAATCTGGTGCGGGGTTCCTCGCTGGCAGCGTGGACTCACCACCCCAGACCCCTCGCTTCACTCGGGGTGACGCTCTGCGGACGACCGTTGGGGTAAAGCCCTTCGAAAGCGTGCATGGCACCGCGTTCTCCGGGCGCCCCGCGCTGATCCCCCGATGGCGCTTTTGGGACCTCGCCGCAAAGGGCGAGGTCTTTGCTTGTCTCCGGGTTCCGGGAGAAAAGCCGGCCGCTGGGTAAAGCTGCCTCGAAGACGGGTCCAGCGGTGCGTCGCATTGTGCGCTTGAATAGGCTGGAATTAGGGTTTATGATGGCTGAAACATGCGAATCCTGATACGTATCACCGGGATGGCGTGGCAGCACCGCGTCCGCCTGGCTATAGCTTACCTGAGCTTTTTCGCTGCCGTCGGTTCTTCCCTTCTGCTGCCTCACCTTTTCGGCGAGGCCATCGACAAGCTGGTCAAGTTTGGTGACGATGGCATCGTCGGTGGGGACGTCGGGCGGGGCACCCTGGTCGTGATGGCGCTGGGCATACTTGGAGCGAGCGTTGCGCGGGGCGTCTTCGACTTTGTCCGCACCTACAGCACCGACTCCCTATCCCAATTGGTGTCATACGATATTCGCAATCGTATTTACGACAAGCTTCAGCACCTCAGTTTCGGTTACCACGACAAAGAGCATACCGGCAACCTCATGTCCAAGGTCACCGCCGACGTTGAGGCGGTCCGGCGTTTCGTCAGTATGGGCCTGGTCCGCTCCCTGGAGGTGGCGGTCCGGGTTATAGCCGTCACCATTATCCTGGCCTACTTGAACTGGCAGCTAGCCCTGCTCAGCCTAGCCTTCGTCCCCTTCCTGGTGCTCAGGTCCACCAGGGTGGTTTCCCGGTTGCGGGCCATGTGGCTCCACGTGCAAGAAGTGATGGGGCAGACCGTGACGGTCCTTCAGGAGAACTTGGTTGGCATCCATGTTGTAAAGGCCTTCGCCTCCGAAGAGCACGAGAAGAGAAAATACGCCAGGAAAGCCTTTGAGCTGCGGGGGGAATACTACAAATCCGAGAGGTTGCAGGGGACCAACAGCGCCTGGATGACCCTGTATTTTACCCTGGCCCTCGGTATGATCCTGTGGTTTGGCGGTTGGCAAGTGATCAGGGGAGACCTTACGCCGGGTGGACTGACAAAGTTCATTCTTTACCTGAACCAGCTCACCTTTCCCATCCGCATGAGCGCTTTTATCATCAATAGCTTCGCCCGGGCCGTATCGTCGGGAGGCCGGCTTTTTGAGGTGTTGGATGCCAGGTCGCCGGTGGACGAGAAGCCCGGCGCCGAGGTTATGGGCCGGGGGCAGGGACGTGTGGACTTCGACGGCGTCTCGTTTTCATATGACTCCCGGCTTCCCGCCCTAACGAACGTGAACCTGACCGCCCTACCTGGTCAGATGATCGCAATTCTGGGGGCTCCGGGCTGCGGCAAAAGCACTATTGTCAGCCTGCTGCCCCGGTTCTACGACGCCACCCACGGGCGCATCACGGTCGACGGCCGGGACATCCGCGATTTCACCCTCGCTTCCCTGCGCCGCAACGTGGGGATCGTGCAGCAGGACGTCTTCCTGTTCAGCGCCACCATCAAGGAAAACATCGCTTATGGGGCGGTCGACGCTCCTTACGAGGACGTAGTCGATGCCGCCAAAGCCGCCCAGCTTCACGACCATATCATCAGCCTTCCCGACGGCTACAACTCGTTTGTCGGAGAACGTGGTACGACCCTCTCCGGCGGACAAAGGCAGCGACTGGCCATAGCCCGGACCATTCTGATCGACCCGCCCATATTGGTGCTAGACGACTCTACTTCAAGCGTGGATGTGGAAACCGAGCGATTGATCCACCAGGCCATGACCGGGGTGATGAAAGGCCGCACAACCTTTGTCATCGCCCACCGGCTGAGCACCGTGCGGAATGCCAACCTCATCGTGGTCCTGAAAGACGGAGAGGTGGCGGAGCAAGGTACCCACCAGGAGTTGATGGCGCAGAAAGGGATCTACCGGGAGATTTACGACCTTCAGCTACGCCCGCAGGAAGAGCTTATGTTGGACGCGACCCTTGCCTCCGACGACGGGGGTGGCAGCTAGATGCGGGACTCCGGGCCCGGAGGAATGTCCGGCGGAATGCTGGGAGGCGTGCGCGGCATGAACGCCGCCGGCTCGCAGAGCCCAACCATGGACAATCTCAGCGACGAGAGCCTGGTGGGGAATGTCTATGACCATAGGGTGGTTGTCCGGTTGGCCACCTACGTGGGGCCGTATAAGAGAAATGCTCTGATCAGCATCTTCGCTGTCCTTTTCTACACGTTGGGCAACGTGAGTATTCCCCTTCTGATGATGCTGGGCATCAACTGGGCCATCAACCAGGGGGAGCTGTGGCGGTTGCATGTGGTGGGGGCCGGCTTCATCGCCGTCACTCTGATCCATTTCGGCGCCAACTATGTCCAGTTTACCTTTATCCCCAAGGTGGGGCAGGGGATTCTATACTCGCTGCGTACCGCCATGTTCGACCACCTCCAGTCCCTTTCCCCCTCCTTCTTCCACCGGACGCCGGTGGGGCGGATCATGTCCCGGAGCCAGAGCGACGTGCTCCAGCTCCAGGAGACGTTCGAACTGATCATTCAGAGCCTGTCGGATGTCCTCAGCCTGCTGGGCATCGTGGTGATCATGCTGGTAATCGATTGGCAGCTGGCCCTGGTGAGCCTGAGCATCATCCCGGTGCTCTTCCTCGTCCTGGCTTACTGGCAGCGGTTCGCCCGCCACTCCTTCATGCGCATTCGACGAGCCGTCGCCATGGTGAACGGCGAGTACAACCAGAACATAACCGGCATCCGGGTGGTGGAGAGCCTGAACCGGCAGGAACTGAACCTGAAGAACTTCGACGGCCTGAACCGGGAGCATTTGAACGCGAACCTGCAGGCGAGCCGGCTTTCCGGGGCCCTGCTGCCGCTGGTGGAGCTGCTGATCGGCGTTGCCATGGGGTTTGGAGTAGTCGCGGTGGGCGGCATCATGGCGCTGGATGGCCGGGTGGAATGGGGCGTCCTGGTGGCATTCGCCCTGTGGATTCAACGGTTCTTCGAGCCGATTCGCCACCTCACCATGCAGTATAGCCAGCTGCAACGGGCCATGGCTGCCGGAGTGAGGATCTTCGAGGTCCTGGACCTGAAGGCTGACGTCACCGATGCGCCGGGAGCCATCGAAATGCCTCCGGTCCAGGGGCACATAAGGTTCGAGGGGGTAAGCTTCCACTACATAGCCGGAATCGACGTTCTGAAAGATGTGAATCTGGAGGTGCATTCCGGCGAAAACGTGGCCCTCGTCGGGTCTACCGGGGCTGGAAAGACCACGATGGTGACGTTGATTCATCGCTTCGCCGATGTCACCCAAGGCCGGATCACTGTGGATGGCCACGATATTCGCGAGGTAACCCGCCGGTCCCTGGTGGGGCAGATGAGTATGGTCCTTCAGGAACCCTACCTGTTCTCCGGGACCGTGAAAGACAATATCCGGTACAACCACGAGGATGTCGAAGACGATGAGGTGCTGGCCGCCGCCAAGGCGGTGGGGGCTCACGAGTTCATCATGGCGCTGGAGGACGGCTACGAGACCGTTTTGGCGGAACGGGGGGTGAACTTGAGCGTGGGGCAGCGCCAACTGGTGAGCTTCGCCCGGGCGATCGTGGGGGATCCTCGCGTGATCATCCTGGACGAGGCCACCGCCAACATCGATACCCATACCGAGCTAATCATCCAGGATGCCCTCAAGAACATCCTGCGGGGCCGTACCTCGATAGTCATCGCCCACCGCCTTTCGACGGTCCGCAACGCCGACAAGATAGTGGTGTTGGACCATGGGCGCTTAGTTGAAGTGGGCCGCCATCAGGAGTTGCTCCAGCTCAACGGCGTCTACGCCCGGCTGTACGCCGTGAACTATGGCCTGACTCAGGGCGGCGGCATCGTGCCCGCCTCCGCCCCCGCAGACGACGGCTAACGCCAGGTCCGCGTGAAACTGGTGGGGACGAACCCTCATCCTGGCCTTCCCCCTTCGGAAGCGCCTTGCCCCAAAAGTGCTCTGGAATATGTCACCCCGAGTGAAGCGAGGGGTCTGGGGTGGTGGGTCCAGGCTGCCATGGAGGAACCCCGCACCAGATTCCTCGTCGCTTCGCTCCTCGGAATGACAGTTTTGAGGCAAGGCCCTTCGGAAGGGGGAAGGAACCGGCCCTCTCCCCATTACGAAGAGGGAGAGTTAGTGGGGGCTCAGCAACGCACCGTGACCATCCGAAAACGGCGCCGGCGCCCGTTCGCTGGTTGATCCTCTTGGCGGGTCCGGCCGTGTGCCGGCCCTATCCTGTTTCCAGGACTTTCTCCATCGCCGATTTGAAAATGCTATAGGGATGTGCCCCGGTAAACAGCAGGTTCCCGACGAGGAAGGTTGGGATACCGCTGACGCCGAGCTTTATCGCCTGCTGGTACTGGCTTATCACCGTCGAAGACATGGACCGGTCCTCAAGTTTCACCATCAGATCCGTGTAATCCAGATCGACGTTCCGCGCGATTGACTCAATAACCGCCAAATCTCCCAGGTCCTTGCCGTCCTCCCACAGGGCCTTGTAGGCCGCCCGGTGGAACTCCATGAATTTACCCTGCTGCTGGGCGTACTCGGTCGCTTCCAGAGCGTACATGGTGTTGGGGGACTTCGGCGGCGGGCGCATTATCAACCCCGCTTCCTTGGCGCCGCTGCGCAGCGGCTCCGCCAACTCGTCTTCCGTCTCACCGGGCCTTGGCGGCCGCGGTTTTCCTTCCTTGGGCGTTTCCGGATGGAGCAGGTAGGCTAGGCCATAGACGGTGATATCGTATTCCTCCGCCAACCTGTCGACCCTCTCCAGGCCGACGTAGCACCAGGGTCAAACATAATCGTACCAAAAGGCGACCTGGATTTGGCCCGGGCCATTTCCGGTCGACGGGGCCGGTACAGTTATATCTTGACTCATGGTCCCCTCTTCTTGAAGTAGGAACTGTCTCGCTCAGGTTGCAACGGAGTCTAGCAGCGTGATCTAGCCCCGTCAACCATGAATCAAGGGGAGCAGGTCATGAAGGCAGGTCGCGAGGGGCGGCGCCGACACGGCAGGCCGGCTGAACAGCCTTCCGGGGCGCCAGGATACCCAAGTCTTATGCGAGGGTCTGCTTCATAACTTCGGACAGTTGCTCTAATCGGAACGGCTTGGGGAGCACGGAGAATACGCTTTGGGGTTCCATCTCGAGGAGGGCCGGGGCCTGGGGATCGCCGGTGTAAACGACAACCTTGACCTCGCTGTCAATCTCCTGCAGCCGGCGGAGGGTTTCGAGGCCGCTCAGTCCCGGCATTGTCACGTCTAGGATGACTGCGCCGATGTCGGCAGCCGACTGTCTGTAGATGGCCAGCGCTTCTTCCCCGCCGGAGGCGGCAATAGAGTCGTATCCCAGGTAGTCCAACATGCGCTGGGTCGCCATGCGCACCATATCGTCATCGTCCACCACCAGCAGCCTGCGAGAGGACTCACGGGGGGGCGGGTCGTTCTGGGTAGGGGCTGGCGAGGTGGTATCCTCCAGGGCCGGGAAATAGAGGTCGATACAGGTGCCGGAGCCAGGTTCGGAACTGACTTCGATGAACCCGTCGTAGTCCCTCACGGTTTCGTATGCCGCTGTAACCCCCAACCCTCGGCATTTCCCCGATTTCGTGGTGAAGAAGGGGCCGAACATGGCTTCCCGGGTTTCGGTATCCATCCCTTCGCCGGTATCGGTCACCCGGACTCGAACGAAGCGAGACTGCCCGGCGCCGTTCTGCTGCGCGTCAGGCAGATACTGGATCAAATGGGTGCTGGTTTGACAGGTGAGCCTACCCCCGTTGGGCATGGCCTCTATCGCGTTGTTCCAGACGTTCCAGCAGGCCTGCTGCAAACGGGCCTCGGCTCCGGAAACGTTGGGCAGCGGATCACCAAGGTCGACCTCAAGCTCAATGTGGGCGGGCACAAGGTCGCCATTCTGCTCCATCATGTTCTCGATGATTCGGCTCAGGTTCAACGGGCTCCTATCAAGGTCCGCCGTGTCGGCATAACTCGCCATCCGGTCTGCCAGCCCGGCGATTTCGCCCGCCGCCAGGTCAATCAGTGCCACCATCTTCTTGCTTCCGTCGTCCAGCTGCGGCCGGCCCTGGAGGACCTCGGCGTACCCCCTCACCACTGCGATGAGGTTGTTGAAATCGTGGGTAATGCGCCTCACCAGCAGTTTGGCCGTCTCGATGTTGCTATCCAGCAGGATTTCCTGTCCGGCGTCCCCCGCCTCTGGAGGGCCATCTTGGGCCTCGTCCCCGGGCTGTTGGAAGGCATCGATCCCCGCATTCCTGACGCCGTTCTCAACATGCGGGAGCAGGCCGGTGGACCGAGGCAACGCGGAGTGGCTATCATCGGGGAGGACAACCGGGCGCAAGTCAGGGCTGATGGAGGAGGGCTCCGCCGACTCGGAATCTCTCGAACCCAGGGAGGGTTGCCCCGGGTTCAGGCGTCCACTTACTGGAACGCCGTCTGCTAGGCCCAACAACCGGCGGGCGGTGGGGTTGGCCCAGACGCAATCACCGTTTGAATCGAAAGCGATGACGCATTCTTGAGAACCCTGGGCCGCGCGTCTTGCCTCCTGGTCGGCCAACCGGTTGGCTGAACTCGGAGGCGGAGCATTGCTCCTCAATCTACTCGACCTTTGCCCGGCTTCACGGCCAATTAACCTGCTTGACATGGTAGCGTCACACGTTGCTGGCTGGGGAGACTCAAATGAGGCTGCCCCCCATTATCCTTCGGGCCGGCGACTGGAAATAGAGTGGTAACCCACTAGAATTCAACCGGTGGAACACCTTGGACGAAGGAGCAAATGCCCGAGAGGGGCCACGATATAGAGCCCGATTCGGGAACCGTGGGGAGATTACAGGCACGTTTGACCGGCGGTGGTGGGGTGTTGGCTTGGTGTGGCGTCTGTCTGGGGGACCTTGGCTGCCGGCCCGGTCGTGTTAGGGCTGGGGGTCATGGCCGCTAGGCGAATAGGGGGCCTCGTTCAGGAGTCCGGGCAACTCGGACAAGCTCGCAATCCTGGGGCAGTCGTTGATCTTGGAGTTCCAGCCTCCCCGGTCAATGAGCACCGGATGGATACCGACCGCGCGGGCCCCCAGGACATCCGACCGGTACTGGTCGCCCACGTGCATCGTCTCTTCAGGAGAGGTTGACGCGTGCTCCAGGGCCGCCAGGAAGATGGGGGCGTCTGGCTTTTCGGCGCCGGTATCGGCGGAGTTGAAGCAGAAGTCCAAGTAGGGAGAGAAACCCAACCGCTGGCAAAGCTGGGCCATATTTCGCCGTAGGTTGGAGAGCACCCCCAAGCGGTAGCCGGCGGAGCGCAGTGCCTTCAACGCCGGTATCACGTCTTCGAAGGGGATAAAGTCCTTGGGGACGGACATGGCCATTTTCCAGATTTGCTGAGCCAGGTCCATCGACACCGGTACCCCGGCGTTCGTCAGGATGATCTGCTCGTATCGAGCAAAAAAACTCCGGCGATCGTCATCGCTCCGCAAGGCCAGTGGGCGGTTCGAGTTTTCCTGATTGAAATAGACGTCGGCCACCGCGTAGCCCTGGTTAATGGCGGACTTGGACACATCCAGGCCTAACTCCCGGCAGGCGGCCTGCTGGATTTCGTCCAGCGGGGGCCAGAACAGCGCAAGGGTATTGTAGAAGTCAAAAGATATGGTTTTAATCATCTGAAGTCGCCGGATGCCGGCTCAGCCAAGCCGTTCCTCCTCGCAAGGATATGATCCGCTGGTGGCGAAAATCACGTTCCACCGCGGCAAGCTGGGTGCCGAAATTCTAGCATACCTAGGCCTGGTTGGGAACCGGGGCTCCGGCGCTTGCTTCCCTAGACCCTACAAAGTATGCTGGGAGGTGCTGACCGGCAGGGGGAGTGAGGCTCGCGAACCCTGGGGCCGGTTGCTGGAGGCCGGGCCGCCCGGATAGCGATTTCCCACCTGGCCGGCCGGGGGTCGAAAGAGATGCGTATAGCCGTTGGCGCCGACCATGCCGGGTTTGAAATGAAAGAGTTGCTCATGCCCTGGCTACAGGCCTCGGGCCATCAAATCACCGACCTGGGCGCCCACCGGTTTGAGCCCAATGACGACTACCCGGACTTCGCCGCCGCCGTGGCCCAGGCGGTCCAGGCGGGGGACGCGGACCGGGGCATCATCGTTTGCGGAAGCGGCGTGGGGGCGTGTATCACCGCCAACAAGGTGCTGGGCGTGCGGGCCTGTGTTTGCCACGACAGTTTCAGCTCTCGCCAGGGTGTCGAGCACGACGACATGAATATCGTTTGCCTGGGCGGCCGTATCATCGGGGTGGAGCTGGCCAAAGAAGTCCTCAGAGCTTTTCTTTCCGCCAGTTTTATTGCTGAGCCCAGGTTTCAGCGCCGGCTGGACAAACTGATCCAGGTGGAGAAGCTTGGGCTCGGTTCGCTGGAACCGAGGGGTTCCTAGCCGAATTTCGGGGAACCTGCCTCCGGGTGATCACGAACCATCTTTTCGGCCGGCCCAGTGGCAATTCTCCTCATGATGCAAACATTCAGATCCGCCCCACATCCTATTCAGGCATCCTCTTGCGATTGACCGGACCCGGCCGGCATCCGGCTTGAACGCGGCCAATCGCGCGTACTCTGGCCAGTCTGTGGGAACACAGAGGCCGCCTCATAGCTGCTCCATCAAGCGCAAGGTTTCAGCCACCTCCCGGGGAGAGTCCACCCGGTACAGGGCACGGGTCGGGGTCCGCTCCGGGCCGACGAACACCGCGAGCCCACCTGAATCCTGGACTGCGGCGAAGCCGTCCTCGTCGGTAATGTCGTCGCCGAAGAAGACCGGCAGCGAGGCTTGTGAGTAGGTTGCCTGGAGTTTGGAGATGGCCTTCCCCTTGTGCCATGGCACGGCGGGGCGCACCTCCACGACCTTCTTGCCTCGGGTGACTTTGACCTGCCCCGACTCTTCCAAAGGTCCGGCGGCGGCGGCCACGGCAGCCTCAACCTCGGGTGCCGCCCCATCCGGGGCCAGGCGGTAGTGAACGCTCAACGACAGGCCTTTGTTCTCCACCGACACCCCCGGCAAATGCGCTAAACCGCGTTGCAAGTGCGAGTAGACTTGGCTCACGCTTCCCTCCAGCCGGGACGCTTCAGGGTGGATAAAATCCATGCCGGGCCCGCGTATTTCCAGACCGTGGTTGCCGGCGTAAATCAACCCGTCGATGCCCACCATGGCCGTGACGTCTTTCAAGCTTCGACCGCTGATGACGCCGACGAAGAATTTCTCCTGCCGGCTCAGACGGAGGAGCAGGTCCTTGGTTTCAGAAGGCAGGAGGGCCAGGCTTGGGCGGTCTACGATCGGCGTCAAGGTCCCGTCGTAGTCGAAGAGCAGCAGCACCCGGTGGGCATCTCGCAGGTACTGGCTGGCGCTTGGCCATACGTTGAGAAGGTGGGGCATCAGCGTGGTTCCGGGGGCCGGTTCCGCCGCAGGGATATCAGAAGCTGTAGAGGGGCCGCCGGGAGCGTCGGGCCGCGTGGGTGAGGTCCACCAGCAACCGGGCCGCCCATTTGTAAATGTTGTTCTCCCGCACGGTGGCGCGCATGCTCAGCATTCGGGAGCGGCGTTCCCCGTAGGGCATCTCCACGGCTTCCAGAATTACGTCGGCGAAATGCTCGGTGGCATAAGGGTTGACGATGATGGCTTCGGTCAGCTCCTGGGCTGCACCGGTGAAGGGGCTCAGGATCAGAACGCCGTCC
>CAJWBT010000047.1 GCA_913020235.1 uncultured Chloroflexota bacterium | reverse complement strand
GCTCCATAATCGCCACCTGGCCCGACGGCACCTACACCTTTACCGACTACCTGGACGATGATGGAGTGGACCCCGACCCGATTCCCTTGACGGTCGCTGTCACCATTCACGGCGACTCCCTGACCGCGGACTACACGGGCTCCTCGCCCCAGGTTCGCGGGGCGATCAACTGCACCCCGGCCTGGACGGAAGCCTGGACCTACGCCGCGGTGCGGGCCGCCCTGGGAGTGGACATCCCCAACAACGACGGTTACTTTCGGCCCATCGAGGTAATTTCCCCCAAAGGCTCCATCCTCAACATGCGGCACCCAGCTCCCTGCGCCGCTCGGGGCATGACCGGCCACCGTATCCAGGACGCCATGTTCGGAGCCCTGTCCCAGGCCATACCCGGCCAGATTCCGGCAGCCTCCCAGGGGGGCACCTCCACCGGCCGCTTCGGAGTGTACGGGCCCGACGGCAAAGCCAACGTGTTTTACGATAACGTTTACGGAACCCGGGGGGCCACGCCGCGCAACGACGGACCCGACGGACTGGCGGAGACAGGCGGCAACCTCAGCAACGTCTCCATCGAGGTGGAGGAGATCTCGTTCCCGCTCCAGGTCCGCCGGTACGGACTGGTGCCCGACTCCGGAGGTCCCGGCATGTTCCGGGGAGGGTTGAGCATTCTCCGGGAGTGGGAGGTCCTTGCGCCGGAGATGGCCGTCACCTTCCGCTCGGACCGGCGGAAGTTCCAGCCTTACGGTCTCCACGGCGGCAGGGCGGGGCAGCCTAGCGCCAGCTACCTGAACCCGGAAGATGACAAGCCGATGCTGCCCTCCAAGATCAACCAACGTTTCAAGCAGAGCGACGTCTTCCTCCATATCACCCCCTCGGGCGGCGGCTGGGGCGATCCTTTCAAACGCGATCCACGGAGTGTGCTAGCCGACTGGCGCCTGGAGAAGGCGACGGCGGCCCACGTCCGGGATGCCTATGGCGTGGTCATCGACGAGGAGAATCGCTGCATTGACGAGGCCGCCACCGCCGCTCTGCGAAATGGCGCTGCCGACGAGACGCCGGGGTAGCCTCTGCTCAACGGCTCTAGAGGAGTTGAGGCCAAGCCCTTCGACAGGCTGGGGGCGAACGGATCATTCCCAGTCATGGTGAGCCTGTGGAACCACCGGCCCCGCGCCCTTCGACAAACTCAGGGCAACCGTTACGCAAACCACGCTGGCCCATGGGTATGATGGCCTCGATGCGGACTCGTCCATTCTCCCCGGCCGGCCGCTCAATCAGCAAGGGTTCCATTCTTGGGGTTTGCGACTAGTGCTCAGTCAACCTAAATCTGCAATTGTCATTTTGAGCTAAGCGAAGAATCTCGGCGTAACGATAAGATTCCTCGTCGCTCTGCTCCTTGGAATGACATCCTTTCAAAACCAAGTTGACTGAGTACTAGCCTGTACCTTCTTGTCTATCTATGTTTCATTCGGGCAAGTCGTCGAGCACTTGCAGCATGCTTTTCTTGTACTCTCTGAAAGCAGCCCGACCCCGTTCGGTGAGGTGAATGGTCGTGTGGGGCTTCTTGCCCTTGAATTCTTTCTCGATCGCGATGTAGCCGGTCTCTTCCAGCTTGGTTAAATGAGTGGAAATGTTTCCCCACGTCAACCCGGTTAGGCGCATCAGGTAAACGTAGTCGACACTCTCGACTACATAGAGATAGCTGAGCACCATCAACCGGGCCGGTGCGTGAATCACCTGATCGATGTCCACAAAATGGTGCAATCCTGGAGAATTCTGCAGATCGGCCATTTCAGACTACCTTTGAGGTTGTCCTTGCTATAGGAGCAGGACTGTAGCGCAACAGACGTGCAAAGATGGCCAACCCGACAAGGATTATGATGGTCGCCGTGGTGCCAAACGTTATCTGGAAGCCGTGGTGAGGGGCATCCCAATACTTGTACAGCAACTCGCCGATCAGTGGTGAAGACGCGACCAATACTCCGTATGCATACAAGCGGCGGAATTCAAGGAAATAGGCCGCTACGCTGAAGCCAGCCAGGGCAATTGGGGCGAAGATGAACGAATTTGGCCAGTTGATCGCAGAGTTTGATGCCTCGACAGGGAAAACCCCCAGGATCAGCGCCCCGATACCGATGCCGAACAACAGTATCTTCAGTCTCTTCAATTTGGCCCTGCGCGCCGGACTGAACCTCACCAGGCCAGTCCGGGGAGCGACAACGCTTCTTCTCACTTGCCAGATGGCGAGCCAGACCAGCCCCCAGAAGAGGAGAAACACCGCCGATCTCCAGAAATCTCCCATTCGGTTGCTGAGAAAAGGGGCGATGACGGGTCCAAGCAGGACGCATCCAATGAAGATATCCCACAAGCCGTCCTGAAAAGCCGTTGTAAAAGCCTTACGGTCCACCTCTTTCAGGCTGACTCTCTGTGACATGATCGGCCTCCAACAAGAGCTAATCTTGTAAACTGAAAGTACTTTGCTAAGCAAAGTACTTTTTCAGCATAGCACGTTGTTGCACGGACGTCAAGAGTTGAAGGAGCCCCCAATTCCTCCCGCCCGGCGGGCCTCACTCCGGCACAATGCCGAGCCACTCTGCCAGCATTTATCGATCGGGTCGACCCGACTGAAGACGATCGCGATGCTCCAACGGGATCGGCATTATGGAGGCCGGCCCGAGTGGAACTCAGCTTGAAACTCGGCCCGGTGCCGTTGGTGGCGGTTGTTTGCCGGAGATTTGCCGTCCTCACGGCAGCGTCTGAAGATAGGCCACTAGGTCCTCGATCTCTTTTGCCGTCGAAACGGCAGAGATGTTGTGTACGGTCCCAAAAGCGAAGGTATCTTCCAGGGTTGCGGCGGAGCCGTCGTGGAAATAGGGCGCGGTATCGGGGGTTGGACCGCACCGGCTTGGCTGGATACCTGGTGGCCACGGGCTACAATTTGGTGCGGATGGCAAAGTTGCCCACGGCACCGCCGCAGCGAGCCCCGCTGGCCTAGGCTGGTCGACCAACCCAGGGCGCGGTGTGCCCACCAGGCCCCGATCTCCCCTGATCGGGACGATGCGAGCCCGCGCAGACCCACTCTCACCACTCTACAGGCCTCCTTCCAACGCGAAACTTCACCCAATAGACGCCCCACAACCCTCCAACTCTGCAGCAGAACCCCTTCTTTCGCATCCTGCTGGGGGTGAAGCCCACCAACCCGTCAAGCTGGCGGCAGCATTGCGAGAGTGGAAGGCCGTACCGGTGGTGTGCGGTTTGAGATGATCTACGTGCAGCTATCTGACTGTTGGTCTGACGAACTCCTTTCAGCTACCCCTGCACAATCATCGGGATGTACGTTCAATCGTGACCAAAAACTACCTTGTCTTCCGTTCAAGGTTCAGAGCGCTCTGGGGTGCTATCGCTTTGTTCTCGGCCTAGCGGCAGGTGGCTATCCGTGGTGGAGGCCGGCCAGAGCGGGACTCGGCCTGAAACACGGCCCGGCGCTGTTGGTGGCGGTTGTTTGCCGGAGATTTGCCGTCTTCACGGCAGCGTCTGAAGATAGGCCACCAGGTCCTCGATCTCTTTTGCCGTCGAAACGGCAGCGATGTTGTGTACGGTCCCCATAGCGAATGCGTCTTCCAGGGTTGCGGCGGAGCCGTCGTGGAAATAGGGCGCAGTCAGCCATAGTGCTCTCAGCGACGGAGTGTCAAAGCTGGTGCCGCGCCCGTGGGAGTTCTTCTCCTTATTCGGGTCACCGGTCCCTACGTCGTGGAGTTGCCGGTCCGTGAATAATGGCGGTGGGTGACACGACTGGCAGCCTAGCGCGTTGAACAGTGTCTCTCCGCTCATCACCCCTTCGCGGTTATCACCGTAGGGTGAAACTGGCGCCTCTAAAGAGTCCATGTAGGCCGCCAGGGCATCTAGCTCTGGTGACAGGCCTGCGTGCGGCGGCCCCAAGGAGTCGTGAGCCTCGCCGGACACCAAGCCTGTACCGAACTGGATGTTCCTGATTGTCAGCTCCACGTCTTGCAGCTCGTTCAAGTCTCCCGACCAATGAATTGGCAGCGTTTCACCCGCTCCGAAAAGAGAGGGAGTGTTGCGGGGGCCGTCAGGGAAGCCCTGCCAAGTTTGCCCATCCATTCCGCCGTCGAAGTGGCAAGAAGCGCAAGAAATCCAACGGTCGGTGGTAAGCACCGGTGAGGCGGCAGAGTTGAAGATTCTCTTTCCTTGAAGAACGTCGGCGGGCAGTGGAATGTTGGTTAGCTGAATCGTGCCGGTCACCGCAAGAGTCATCGTGTCGATCACGGACATGGTGCCGTCCAGCACATTGTTGACATAGACGGTCGACCCGTCGGGCGAGATTGCAATACCGCGGGGGTTGGCGCCGACGTTTATATGTGCAAGCCCTCGATTGTTGGCCAGGTCGATCACCGAGACATCGTCGCTGCCGGCGTGCACAACAAACAACCTGCCATCATCGGGAGACAAAGCAGCCGCAAACGGAATACTCGTTGGTTGGTCCGCGGTGTCTATGGTGATACGGTCCCTGGGCAACAGCGAGAAATCGGCTAGGTCCAAGACGTTGACCACGGGGAAAACGGTGGTGTCGAAGGTCATGGCGGTGTTTGTTGAATTGGAGCGTGTCTGAGGCAGGTAGGCGTTTGCCCCGTCGGGTCCCACAACCAGAAACTGGGACAGGTTGGTTCCCAGTCCCGTAGACGCTCTGGCCTCCACCGACAAAGTCTCCAGGCCCAGAGCCGTGACCTGGCCATTGAAGAAATGGGTGACGAGCAACAAGCCGGCTCGAACATCATCGTCCCCGCCCTTGGGCAGAAGGGCCAACCCTGCTGGGAAGGGGCCAACGGGGAGTCGTTCCAGCAGTGAATTGTCGGACAAATCTATGACAGCGATGTTGCCCAAGGCGAACTCGGCAACGAACACGTACCGGCCGTCGGTCACCACCCCATAAGGCATTGGCCCTACCATGATCTGAACAAATCTTCTGGGGTCCGCCAGGTCTAAAATGGTCACATCGGCTGAACCCCGGTTTGCCACCACCACGGTCTGGGAGTCTGGAGTGAAGGACAACGTTCGCGGGTCGTCACCCACGGGTACCTCCTCGATTACCTCCAGCGTCATCGTATCCACCAAAGTGATCGTGCGACTGTCCGGATTGACCGCGGCCACCATCACACCGTCAGGTGAGACCGCGATGGCCGACGAGGAGACCGGCCCTGAAAGAGCCATTGGGGAGAGAAGATCTATAGTCGGCGCGACGGCTGAAAACGTGGGAACCGGTACCGGCGAAGGGTCAGCGGTTGGTACGGCTGCTGGGTTGACCAGTGGCAGTGCCGTTGGCGCGAGAGTGGATACGGGAGGGGGCGACGAAGATGGGGTTGAATCAAGGGTTTCCGTGGCCGCGGGCGTGGGTGTTGGCGTCGCGGTTGCCGATCGTGCCGCCGCCGGCGTGTCGGAGGCGGAGAGGGCTGGAGCAGGCGAGGATGCAGGCGTGGGTGGTGTGGTAAGCGCGCGAGTCTCCTCACCGGCGCAGGCGGCCAAGACCATCGCCGATACTAGCGCGGACGCGATCAAGATGGACTTCCCTGAGATGCGAGTTATGGTTGAACTCTCGCCAAGATTCGAACGGGCGGTGGCAAGCTATCGTGAATCGGAAATCAGCCTCCATCGATAGCGTACAAGTCGGGACCCTGAAGTGTAAATTGGCGGGCGTAGAAGCCGCCGTCATCGCCTTCAAGCAAAACGTTAACCCAGACGGTATCAACCAGTCCGGCAGGGAAGAAGTCGGTTCTGCTGAACCCGGTGTCTATGTTGTGAAAGGTCCTACTTAGCCGGCGGGGGTCGTAGGTGATGGTGGCCCAGCCATCGGTAAGATCAACCGTGCCTTCCTCCAACAGGTGGCCGGGCATGCCGATGGTGTAGTGGACTACCCCCGAATTGGTCTCGGCGGACTCGACGATCAGCGGCACGGCTGTCATTCCCCGCACCGCGCTAAAAGCGGGATGGGGCGTCGGCAAACCGGAGCCGTCTTTTGGAACGACGTAGATGTCGAAGCCTTGGTCCACGGCGCCCAGCACGGTGCCGGTGGGGAAGGGACGGCTCATGGGTCCTGCCGAGGTAGGGGAATCGAAGGTGGCAGTTACCGCCACATGGTAGACTCCCGGCGCCGTCACCTGGAAATCTTGGCCCGGATCGTAAAAGTAACCTATTGCGTTGGCCCGGCCTCTGATGGTCTGGGAGAAGCCCCCCGGTCCGGTTATGGTAACCTCCGCCGCGGCGGGCAGGGTCGGCGCCATCTGGGCGGAGAAAGAGAAGGAGTCTCCCGCCTCCAAAATCGTCCCTGGCCGAACCCCCAAAGGCACGACAAACGCGTCGATTTCTTCTCCTGCCAGGGTCATGATGGGGCCGCCGCTGGGACCGCCATTGGCGCCCTGGAAGGGCGGGAATACCCGGCTGCCGATAGGATCATCGTCAGGGAGTTGCACCCATAGCGACCCATATATTCCGTAGCGGTTGAGAGACCGAGTCGTATCCCGGAAGACAGCCCCTCCGAACTGGAACTTGAAATCGTTCGGCAAGTCCCCGGCTATACCCATACCCGGCTGAAGGCCATATACCTCTTCGAATCGCCAGTAACCGGTTCCGATATCGTCGTCGCTGATGATTTCGCGGACCCTCTCTCCGGGCCTCTGCACGCCTCCGTACCAATACCCGTAGGACACAATATCCTCCGGCTCCAGCGCGGGGTTGTAGCCCTTTGCCGTGGCAAAGCCCAAGGGCAGCTCGTCTGAGCGGGCCCGCTGGTCCAGGGTCGGCCGGGGGTCGGCTTTTTCTCCCCTGGTGTGGTAATTGCCCTGGCTGTCCCAGGCCAGGATAGCATCTTCAACCTGCCCTTCCGTGTCCTGCACGGTAATTATCACCCGGCCGGCATCGTCGTCGGTCTGCCAGAGGATATCGCCGGTAGCGTAGGGCAGATTGGCATGGGCGGTTGAACCGCTGAACGGAGAGTTGAACCACAGGCGGGCTTCTTCGCTGGGCGTGTCGTCGCGGCCGCGCCTGCCGTGGGCCAGCAAGGTCGTATCGGGGGATGCCACGACCTGCCCCCAGCGGGTCGCAGCCATCCACAAGGCACCGGCTTCATCCGTATAGGTCGCCGTCGTTTCGACCAGGAGTTCGCCGGGGCCGGTCATCTCAATCCTTGGAGAGTCCAGTGGTGGAGTGAACGTTCCGAACCGGTTGGCGGCGCCGCTTACCACGTATTCAACCCGTCGGCCGGGGTCGGATTCCACGAGCAAGGTGGCCTTGACCTCCACAGCGGCAGGCACACCCGGCAGTAAAGTAACACCCGGATTGAAAGAATCTCCGACTTCCAAAGGAGTCATGGGGAGCACGGCCGGCTCGATGTCCAAGGGTTCGGCAACGAACACGCGGTACGTGCCTCCGCCGTCGTAGGAATTCCCGTAAACATCTTCCACCCTTCCGGTCATCTGGATCTCGTACTCTCCGTAGGCCGGGAACTGATAGTCGAATAGGCCAGAATCCGTACCCAACTGGAGGACCTCCGCCAGGTGCCCGCCACCGTTGTCCAGCAACGCCCCCTGGCTGCTCGCCGGAGTCCGGGTGTTGGCTGAGGCGAACGGCGCGGGACCCAGTGTCTCCCGAAGTCCATCGGGCCGGGTTATCTCCACACTCAGGGAACCCGACGGGAAATCGAAGGTTATGTTGGGCACGTTGGGAATGTACCGGTCGCCGTGGGCAACCATCGGCAGATAGGGTTCTAGGCGATAGGTGATTGACTGACCGGTTTCTTTCGATCGCGGCGGGATTATGAAGCGGTGAGACTGGGTTGCGATGCGGTTGGCAATCTGGAAATCCTGGGCACCTTCCACCGCCGTGGTCCCGCGGCTGCCGTCCGCACTAATTACGTCGGTGAGCAGGGTCCAGATAAGCTTCGGCTGGGCCGGTGCGCCAACCTCAAAAGGCGGGAAGGCCAGGGCGTGATTGGCCATGAAGGGGTTAACTTCCGGGCGGTTTCCGCCCAATGATCCCTCGGTGAAATTAAAATCGAAGGTATCTAGCCAGAGACTATAGGTGCCCGAGGGAGCATCGCCTGGGATGGGCACACTAAAACTGAACGGCGCTGAAAGTCCGTTTTCTGTCCCGCTCGGCGACAAAGGGCTGGTCTCCAGTCCGGATTCCGCTAATGTCGGGCCCATCCAGTGCTCCACAGGCAGGCCCGATGGCGTCAGGATGTTGGAGAAAAACTGGTTGGCCATCATGCGAGCGTTTCCCTGAGCGTCGAAGAGCGGGTCGAGAGACAGGTGAAAGTTAAGTCTTTGGCCCGCGGTGGCGTTCACGGAACCGGCAGCCACGTACACCGTTGCGGTACCGCTGACGGTTACCGAGCCGCCCGGCTGAAAGGCGCCGTTCATCGAACCATCCAGGGTGAAATCGATGTGCTCCGGCAATATCGTCCCGCTGATCGTGAACGGCACCCCGCTAACGGACGTGGGCTCGAAGGGCACTTGGGCCATGGTCCCGGGTGCGGCATTGACGCTTGTCGGACGCGGGTCTTTTAGAGCTTCTTGCGATAGCCACCGGCCACCCAGGGGGTCGTACTTGACTATGACCCAAGAGCCCGGTGGGGCGACGATCTGCGTGCTGAAGCTCCCGTCCGCACTCGCCTGTGTCAGGGCTGCGAATGCGGTATTGGGACTCACAACGTATACCGGAAAGGAGCCTGGAATGGCTCCGGAAGCGCCCCGCACCTCGGTGAATCCGTTCTCGAGCCAGGTTAGCGAGATTTTGGAGAAATCCGGGGTCTCGCCTGCCTGGGGCCAGGTGTAATCGGGACGGGAATCGGCAAACACTCGGGCGCTCGGTTGGTGAACGCGAGAAACCTGGGGGGTGGCGGTGGGCCTGGCAATAGGGGAGGGCGTTGAAGTGGGCGCAGGCAAGGGCGCAGGGGAAGGAATTGGAGTCGCCGCAGGCAAAGGAGTGGCCGTTTTAGGGCTTGGGGAAGGGACCGGGACCGGCGCGGTAGTGGGCGCCGCTGAAACCGTGGCCGCCGGGGTTGGGGCAGGTGTCAGTACCGAAGTGGGAGCCGATGCGGTAGAGGCGATGGGTGCCGGGCTGGCGGTTGGCAATTGAGGCGGCCGCGTGGCGGTCCCAACGACGGTTGGCGCGCTCGTTCCTTGGGCTGTTGGTTGGAGAGAAGGCGTGGAAAGTTGAGTGGCGGTGGGCTCCGCCGGCGGTTGCCCGCCGCAGGCCGCCAGGATTACTACCGTGATGAAAACAGTGAGCAGTCGAATACCCATGCGGATTGGGTCTCCCAAACCTCATTTGAAAACTGGGAAGTTGGGTTAGCGTGGTCACCAGGTTAGGGAGAGTATAGGTATCACAGGCACGTAGGTCAACGCATGTAGGTCGTCAGCGACGATGGGACAGACTCCAGGGTGGAACTCCCCGTCCAACAGGTATGAAGGAAAAATCCCGGAGAAGGGAAGGAAAGCCAAGCAACTGTGCAAAACTTGACGGCAAGCTCCGAGACGAGGCGTTTGCCAGGCAATTCCCGCAGGCCTCTTGAAAGCGGAGAGCCGCCCCTATCCCATCCGAAAGAGCGTCCACACCGAACGGCACCAGGATGTCAAAAGCGCTATGCATAATCTTACCGGCTGCCGCCATGGTTCGAGCAATCTAACCCTTCCGTTTCCGAACGGGTGTCAGGCTTGCCCGGCGGCGGCGGGCGGGTCGTCCAGGCCCAGGAGCTGGCGGTAGTTGCGGTCGTAGAAGGCCAGCTGCTCCTGGTCGACCTGATCATCCAGCGACGGCGGCTCCGGGCGCTGCAGGTCTGCGTACTGCGGGGCGGTTCCCAGGAGTCCCTCAGCCTGGTAAGCCTGGAGCTGGGCGTCGTCCACCCCAAGAAGGTCCCCGAACACCCGCTGGTTGTGCTCTCCCAGGCTGGGAACGAATCGGATTTCGGGCCGGGCACGGGAGAAGTGGTACGGCTGCCCCGGGTAAGGGCGCTTGCCCACGCCGCGCTCCGGAGGATGGGTGAACCACTGGATGAATCCCCGCTCACGCAGGTGTGGGTCGGTCACCAGGTCCCGGGCCATGGTCACGGGACCGGCGGGCACCCCGTGCTCCTGAAGCAGGTGCATGACCTCGTACTTCTTCCTCTGCCGGGTCCAGCCCGCAAGGTGGCTGTCCAGCAGGTGGCGATGCTGCCAGCGGGAAAGAGGGTCCTGAAAGCGCTGGTCCTGAGCCCATTCCGGCCGGCCCAGGGCGCGGCAGAGTCCCTCCCACTGGGCGTCGCCGTCCACCGCGATGGCCACCCAGGTGTCCGCGTCGCGGCAGGGGTAGCAACCGTGGGGAGCTATGTGGGGGTGGCCGTTGCCCATGCGGCCCGGTAAGGTGGACCCCAGCTGCCGGGCCACCAGGGCCGGCCCGATGCAGTTCACCCCCGTTTCGAACATGGACATGTCGATCAGCGTCCCCTTGCCGGTGCGCCGCCGTTGGTGGAGCGCCATGAGAACCGCCAGGGCGTTGTTCCAGCCCGTGAGCAGGTCGTGGTAGGAGTCCTCGACGC
>CAJWBT010000046.1 GCA_913020235.1 uncultured Chloroflexota bacterium | reverse complement strand
GTAGGCCCCCGCTTCATAGGCCAGGTAATGATGGCCCGCGGTTATGCGCCCGTCCTTGGTGGCGCCGATCTTGACCCGCATATGGGTACCAGAGGCTGGCCCTCCGCCCTTGAACACCTCCTCACGGCTCATCACAATCTTGACCGGACGGTTGCTCTTCCTGGAGAGGACGGCAGCCACCGCGTCCAGGTAGGAGACGGATTTGGCGCCGAAACCCCCTCCAACCTCCATAGGGACAACTTTTACCATCGACTCGGGGAGGCCGAGGACGGCGGCGGTCGTCGTCCGGATAGCGAAGGAGCCCTGAGCGCTGGTCCAGACGGTGACCCGGCCATCGGCTCCCCAAGACGCCGTTGATGCCTGGGGCTCGATGAACCCCTGGTGAACCGTTTGAGTGTGGAACTCGCGCTCGACGAATACTTCGGCCTCCCGGAACCCCTTCTCCACATCACCCAGCTTGTGCTGGATGTGGCCGGCCACGTTGCTCCTCGCTCCGGTGTCTTCGCCGCTGGCGAACCGCTCAACGCGAAACATGGTGGTCATGTCATCGTGGAGGAGAGGCGCACCCTCCTTCAGGGCATCATGCACGGTGACGACCGCGGGCAGCACCTCGAAGTCCACTTCGATAAGCTTCAGGGCCTGTTCGGCGATATGGGGACTGGTGGCCGCGACGGCCGCCACCGCGTGCCCGACATAGAACACCTTCTCATTGGCCAGGATATTCTCCGCCGCCACTCGGGCATTCCCTCGTAGATCCGAGTAGTCGATGCTCCGGTCCGCGATGATCGGAAAGTCCTTGGAGGTGGCAACGGCGGTAACTCCGGGCAGGGCTTCGGCCCTGCAGGTATCGATGGACCGGACCCGGGCGTGGGCGTGAGGACTCCGGAGAATCTTGCCATGCAGCACCCCGGCCATCGGGATATCCGACCCGAATTTGGCGCGGCCGGTCACTTTGTCCACAGCGTCGCGCCGGTCAGGTCTGGTGCCCAAGACTCGGTACTTCCCTTGGCTCTCCCTGTCTCGATCTACGGTAGCAGTCATACAACTTCCCTCACAGACGGGTGGTCCACTTGGGCCGAGGTCAACGGAACAATTGGTCCCAGCACAGTGCCGGTAATGTATGCTCCTCAATCCTCGGCGTCAACCCCGGACAACCAAATGCCTCGTTCAAAAAGTTATGGGCAGTTGTTGTCCCGTTGACCACTCGCTTCGGCTGATACCACGCTTCATCCAAATGCTCCCCTCTCCCCTTGATGGAGGGTTTGAGGTGCGCGGGACTTCGTCCCGGGCACCTCAAACCCTTTTCTGGGTGGGTGGTAGACATTTGAATGTTAGTCAGTGACCGAAGCTCTCGGAATATTTGTTGCCGTCGATGCAGTGCATGGTCTTGGCTAGTTTGGCCCACCTCCACCACCAAGGAAAGAGCCGCCAGAAAGCGTTCGGAGCGCCAGCGCCATTGAGGGCAGCCTGGCGCATCGTGAATTGCCGCTCAATGGTCAATCCAGTGGTGGGCATCCACCCGCTCAGCCGGTGGTGGCTGGAACCAGTGCCGTGCCGATCTTCCCCTCATCCTCCAGCCTCCGCAACTCCTCCGTCGACGCACCGATCAGTTCGCCCAATACCCAGCTATTGTGCTCGCCCAGGCAGGGCGCGGGACGCCGGACAGGCAGCGGGGCCTCCGGCAGCCGGGCGGCGCTGCTGACGTGAGGGTGGGTTCCCGCCTCGGAGTGGGCGATGGTCTGGAAGAAGCCGCGAGCCCTGTAGTGCGGGTCGTCCAGAACCTCCGCCGTGTTCAAGACGGCCTGCGCGGCGATTCCCGCCCTCTGGAGCGCGTGCATCAGGGCGTAGTGTTCCTGCTCCCGGGTCCAGCCGGCCACCAACTCGTCCAATTCGTCATTGTTCTGAAGGCGCGCCGGCAGGGTTGAGAAGCGGGGGTCGTTGGCCATCTCGGGACGGCCCATCGCTTGGCACAGGCGGTTGAACTCCTGGTCCGAGGCAACGGCGACGACTATCCAGGAATCTTCGCCCCTGCAGGGGTAGCAACCGTGAGGGGCCAGGTAACGATGGCGGTTGCCCTGCGGGGTCAGGACGCGACCATTGAGCTGGTACTCCAACAGCACCTCGGGCAGTACCGACGCCACCGCTTCGCGCTGCGACAGGTCGATGTGCATGCCGCTGCCCGTCTGGCGCCGGCGCCAGAGGGCCGCCACAGCGGCAACCGCCCCGGTGGTGCCGCCGGTGGGATCGCCGTAGTAGACACCCGTCAGTAGGGGCGGCCCGCCGGGGTACCCGGTGATGCTGGAGAGGCCGGACATGGCTTCCTGGTTCGGGCCATAGGCCACATAGTGAGCCTCGGGGCCGGTTGAGCCCCAGCCGGGAAGGGCGAGCAGGATGATGTCCGGCCGGAGGAGCTTCAACTCCTCATAGCCCAAGCCCAGGCGCTCCATGACGCCGGCGGCGAAGTTCTCCACCACGATGTCGCTGACGCGCACCAGGTCTCGGGCTATGGCCAGGCAATCGGCGTCCTTCAGGTCCAGGGTGATGCCCAGCTTGTTGCGGGAGTACTCGTTAAAACGGCCGGCCCGGTTGTAGGGGTGCTCTCCCGGGTCGCCGCCGGGGTAGCGGCGATACCGGTCCGGAGGCACCGACAACGGGCCGCGCTCAGGGTCGGCGCGGAACGTGGACTCTACCTTGATCACCTCGGCGCCCAGGTCTCCGAGTATCGTGGTGCACATCGGGCCGGACCAGACCTGCGTGAAGTCCAACACCCGGACCCCCTCCAGCGGGAGGCTATCCGGCGCCGCGGCCGCTGCAGCTTTCTCCAGGCCACCGGGGCTTATCGGATGTGCTTCGTCTGTGGGGTGATCAGCCCCGAGCTGCCCGGGCAGCAGCGCCTCCTGCTTGCTCAGGCCCAGAATCCCGCAGTACACGGCCTCGTTGTGCTCACCCAGGAGCGGCGCCCGGCCCAGGGGCCAGCGCTCGCCGTCTAGGAGAAAGGGCAGGCCCGGAAGCGTGAGGGTTCCCGCCTCCGGGTGTTCCACCTGCTCCAGGAAGCCCCGATGAGACAGCTGCGGGGAGGCCAAAATGTCGGGCGCGGTACACACGTAGCTGAAGGGCACCCGGCGCTTCTGTGCCTCGTGGTAGATATGCTCCTTGGTATTTGCTTGCAGCCACGCTATGAAGCGGACCTCTAACTCGTCAGACTCCTGGGCCTCTCCATCAGACGGCGTGGAGGCAGACGGCGTTGAGGCAGACGGCGTGGAGGCTGGAGGCGTCGCGGGCTTCCGGGCCAGCGCAGGCTCGCCCACGAGAGCGGCGTAGTCCGGCCGCCAGTTGGATCCCCCTCGGACCATGTTCATCATGTAGCCATTCTTGCAGGGATAGACCCCCTGAGGCCACGGCATGCCCTCTTTTCGTTTGGGTGGCTGGCCCAGATAGGACTGCTCCCGTATGGCGCCCCCGATGATGGCTGTGAGGCCCTCGGATAGAGACACGTCTACCTGGCGCCCACGGCCGGTCTCCTCGCGCTGGAAGAGGGCCGCCATGGTGCCCAGGAAACCGTTGAGGCCGCCCAGGTACTGAGCGATCTCCCCGCCTTTCTTGAGGGGCTGGTGCGGCAAGCCCGCCACCGACATCTCGCCGCTGATGGCGTGGAGGCCTATCTCCGAGGCACGGTGGTCACGGTATGGACCGCTCTGGCCAAAGGGTGTGATGGAGGTGAGGATGAGCCGCGGGTTGGCCTGCCGCAGCACTTCGTAGCTGAGGTCCAAAGAGGATAGGACCTGGGGCCCGGAGTTCTCCACGACCACGTCCGCCCAGGCCGCCAGGCGCAGAAACACCTCCCGGCCCCTGGCGGTGCCGAGGTCCAGGGTGACCCCCTGCTTCCCGGTATTGAGGTAGAGGAACAGACCGCTGCGCTCCGGATCAGGCGCATCTCCAGGGAAAGGGCCGAGACGGCGGGCGGCGTCACCCTGTACCGGTTCTACCTTTACTACCTGGGCGCCTAGGGCGGCCAACATCTTTGCGCAGAAAGGGCCGCAGATTTCCTGTCCCAGGTCCAAGACCCGTATTCCTTCCAGAGGACGCCGCGACATCGATTGACCTCCCAGGCCAGAATGGCCACGCCACCGTGCGATCCGTGTCTAGAGACGCCTACCAAGCAAGTGGGGCGCCACAGTAGGGGATGTGCTTTGGGAGCAACGCAATTTCATGGGAAGAACCGGCTGAGAGCCTATCCGAAAACTTCAATGCAGGCCGGTCCCGGTCCTTCGACATGCTCAGGACGAACAGAATCTCCACGATTGTGGTGAACTCTGATTCTATCGGGGGTCGCGACGAAACCGGACCCGTCGAACCACGGTGGCAGGTATGCGGATAGGCTCCGAAACCGGGGACGCCCGCACTCAGCCGTTCCCCCTGGCGCCGTGCCCACCATTCTGAAGGCACCTGTCCCTTATTTGCGCTCCACAAGCTGGAACATGATGCCGTGGGCGTCCCTGGGATGAATAAAGACCATTGAGCCTGCTTCGATGACCTGGGCGCCATTCTGCTTCAACTGGGCCACCGCTTGCTGAAGATCGTCCACCGCCATCGCCAGCAGATGGATACCTTCGCCCTTGCGCGCAATGGTGCGTCCCAATGGAGTTTCCGGTCCCAGGGGCTGAGCCAGCTCTATGAACGCACCCCCGTCACCCAGAGGAAGGTAGGCATTGCGCAAGCCAAGGTCCGGGCGCTCTCCGCCCCCTTCCTGGGCTTTGAGGCCCAGCTTCGCCTCGTAGTCCTTAACTGCCTGCTCCAGGTCGTTGACCGCGATAACCATGTGGTCTATTCCCTTGAACATTCTTCACCTCCTATCTTTTGGCCCATAGATTATGGAGAAGGGCTGCCGCTCAGGGCCTGTCTTGGGGGAAGGGTCCATCCAGGAATCCTGCCCATAGTCGACGGGACGCCCCACGTGGAACCCCTCCATCGGGGCAAAATCGGAGGACCTCAGGGCTTCTAACAGGTCCCGATCGTTGCGGATGTCCCCGTTGAACAGCGTGACGCCTTTTCCCAGGCCGTTGACGGAATGGGCGTCGCTGCCTCCGGTCCCGCGACATCCGAGGATCTTGGCCACCCCTTGGGCGAAGCGGTTCTCCGCCTCATTGTTCGCTCCGTTGACCACCTCGATCTCATCCACCAGCGCAAAGATCGGGTGTCCGGCTGCTTCCTCAGGAGTAGTCGGGGCCGTGGCCGAGTCCTCGAAGAGCAAGTTCTGCGTGTAGACGCCGGGAAGCTCGAACAGGTAGCGGAAGGGATGGGCCAGGATCATGACCCCTCCCACCTGGTCCACTTTCTCGCGCAGTTGCCGGACGGTCTCGATCCCCCCGGCAAAGCCGGTGACATGCTTGTCCAAGCCGAGGGTGATCACGTGTCCCAAGGGGGTATAGACCTCCAGTGCTCGAATCAGCACCACCGGTTGGCGGCGAGCAAACTCCTCGAAGTCCTGCCGGGGCCACCCCACGTGCTCGGTTACCATCACCCCGGTGAGCCCCACGCGAACCGCCTCCGATACCAGCTCCTCCGGGGTCAGACTGCTGTCCGGACTTCCCCGGTTGGTATGGACATGGAGGTCGAACACTGAGGTCAACGGATCGGACTCCCCTCTTACCTCGAAAATCGTCTTCTTGCCAATCCTTGCCTAAACAGCTATGGACAAGTAACTACGACGGCCGCCGCGTATTTATAGCGGAATCCGGGTGTCCGGTCAAGGACGCCCCGTAAGGCCGAGCGGCGGACTGCCCACCCTGCATCGGGTTTCGTTGCCTCATAGAACCTGACCCCTGGTGACCCACCCACGCCCCCCCGCCAGGCCAAAAGCCGGGCACCGATAGGCTCCCCATGGGGGCAGAAGACTTGACAACCCAGTTCACAAACGGTACGTTCGGAAATGTCAAAGAGCGGTGGCAGTCCCGGTGTTTTCGCCTGTGCCTGGGACCGGGAAGCAAGATCGAGAAAGACGGGCCTTCAAGCGGGGAGGTTGTCGATGGACTTCCAGTACAGATACACCAAGGAGCAACAGGAGTTCCGGCAGGAGGTGCGGTCCTGGCTGGAAAAGAATATCCCGGAGAATATGAGGGCGCCCGCTGACCGTCTGGACTTGAGCGAGGAACATTACCAGTTCTGGCGGGGCATGCACGTGGTATTGGCGGAAAAGGGGTGGCTCTTCCCCACCTACCCCAAGGAGTACGGAGGCGGCGGGCTCAGCGGAGAGCATGAGACCATCATCATGGAAGAATTCGAGAAGGCGAAGGTGGTCCCCTCCTTCTCCAACCGGTATGTGTTCCCAACCCTCCTGGTCTGGGGCACCGAAGAACAGAAGCGTAAGCTACTGGTCCCTCTGCTGAAGGCGGAGAAGGTCGCCTTCCAGAACTTCACGGAGCCCAACGCAGGGTCTGATCTGGCTTCCCTCGAGAGCCTGGCGGTTCGCGACGGCGATGACTGGATAATCTCGGGCCAGAAGACGTATATCAGCGGCCACGGCGACGTGGACTATCTCTTCGGGCCCATCATGACGGACTCGGACGCTCCCCGGCACCGGAACCTGGGGTACTTCTTCATCCCTTGCCCTTCTCCGGGGCTGGAGTTGAAGCGGCTGAATCTCCTGACCGGGCACGACCAGAGCTTCATCTTCATGGACAACGTGCGGGTGCCGGGCGACCACCTGGTCGGCGACGATCACCAGGGCTGGCAGGTGACCCAGACTACTCTGGAGATCGAGCACGGCGGCCGCGGCATGGCCTTTACGCCGGACGAGGCCCTGGAGAACCTCCTCAAGTACACCCGGGAAACCACGCGTCAGGGTGACGCCCTGGGTAACGATCCCCTGGTGCAGCAGGCAGCGATGGAAGCCTACATCGACTCCCGCGTCAGCACCCTCTTCGCCCAGCGCAACTACTGGATGTACCAATCCCGCGAGGAGATGACTTACCACGGCCCCCAGAACTCCATGTACATCAAGACCTTTCGCATGCGCAACGCCGACCGGGCCCGGGATATCATGGGGATGTATTCGCTGCTTGGGGTCAGGGAGCCTCGGGCGCCCTTTGCGGGCCAGCCCGAGGTGTACCAGCGCAGCAGCCTGACCGGCGCCCACCCCGGCGGAACTATCGAGATCCAGAAAGTTATCATGGCCCGGCGGCTGGGCATCAGCCGCACCAGGGAGCGGGCTGCCGCCACTCCCTCCACCACCGGTGTCTCGGGCGTCTAGCGCGTTTTTGCCTGGTGAATCCCAGGGCCTGGCCGCCCTGACCATTAGCCAGCGAATCATGTCTTCGTAGGCTGGTACCGGCGGACCGAGGCATCGGAAGCAGAAATCACGTCTCTGTCGGAGCACCTTGTCTTTTCTACCCGACCCTATCAGGGACGGCCGCCAGCCCGGACCGGACTCCGCCATTCCACTTGGCCGTCTTCATGGTGGAGGCCAGCCCGCGGGGTATCGCCACAGAGACCGAGCGGCTCTTGATGGGGAGCGAGCGGAGAATCTACCTGGATAACGTCCGCGTCCCTATTGGCTGCCCACTAGGGGCGGCAGGGCGGGGCAAGGCATAGCGTAGTCTGATCGAGGAACACCAGACTACTGGTGCGCGAGGCTCGACGGGTTTCCGGAGTCCGGGAACGGTCCGGCCCACTCCCACTAAGTGGGTTCCGGGGTAGGAGAGAGGCCCCAATGGAATTTGGCTACAGCTACACCGAAGCACAGGATCGGTTCCGCCGGGAGGTATGCGCCTGGCTGGACGCCAACCTTCCCTCTGAGTCGGCGGTCGCCGGGGAGCTTGGGGACACAGGCTTCGGAAACTGGGAAGACTGGAAGGCCTTCCTGCGTCTGATGGGGGAGAAGGGGTGGCTGGCCGTCACCGAGCCGGTGGAATTGGGAGGTTTGGGGGCTTCCCAGGACCTGGCGGCAGTGCTGCTCGATGAGCTTCAAAGCCGTGGGCTGAGCCGGCTCCTGGATGGGGGCGCCTCCTCCCTTCGGCGGGCGCTCCGGGGATGGGGCACCCAAGAGCAGAAACAGCAATTATTGTCACCGGTCGCGAGAGGCCGGGTCATCATCTGGCATACGCTGGTGGAGCCGGAGATCGTGCCGGACCCCGGCGACTTGGGGGTGGAGGCCTTCGAGGACGGGGACGACTACGTCCTGAACGGGGAGGGACGATTCGTGGGGCCAGGGCCTTGGCCAGACTACCTGTGGACCCTGGCCCTGGTCGACCGGACTGTTCCTGCCGTCGACGCTACCGCCGGCTTCCTGGTCTCCACAAGCCTGAAGGGCATCGTCGTCACTACTCCCAGGCAACTCGTGCCGGGCGAGGCCCACCGGGTGACCTTCAACCAGACGCGGGTCCCTCGTTATTGCATCCTAGGCCCCGATGGAGAGGGCCGGGATCTTATGCATTCCGCTCTCCTGGCCGAATCGGCCGCTGGGCGGCCGGCCTCCTCCGACCCGGAGGTGGCGGACCTCTTGCAGTACGCCCGGGAGACCTCTCGGGAAGGAGTCCTCCTCAGCGAAGAGCCCGTGCTGCAGCAACTCCAGATGGAAGTCTACATCAGTAGCCGGATCGTCCGCCTGTTTCGAATGAGGGATGCCTGGATGCGGGCCACGGGCAGACAGCTCACCTACCACTCCGCCCAGACCCGCCTGTGGGAGAAGCGGACCGCAGCTCGCCTATCGGAGGTCGTCCGGCAGGTGGCCGGCATCTATGCTCTCCTGGACCGCCGTGACCTCAGGGCCCCAGCCCAAGGCAAGTTCGAACTCCAACAGCGGCGAAGCCTGGCCTGCCAGGATACACCGGGTTCCATGGGGGGATATGAAGAGGTTATGGCCCGGCACCTGGGCCTGGCCAGAATTGAGGAGAGTGAACTCCCGGCACTTTCACTGGGCAATCTCGCGGGCGCAAACTAGGCAACGGGAGTGCGCCGTCAGGGCTGGAGGCTGTGATGGCCTCAGCTTGCGACCGCTCCTGAGATGCCAAGCCAAGCCAAGTCAAGGAGACTGTCATGGACCTATCGCTCAACGAAGTCCAGACCCTGCTTCAGAACTCCACCAGGGAGTTCATGGAATCGGAAATGCCCAAATCCCGGGTGCTGGAGATTGACGATAGCCCCTCGGGCTTTTCCGAGGAGCTATGGGAGAAGATGTGCGAGGTTGGGTGGCCCGGCATGGCAATCCCCGAGGAGTATGGTGGATCCGGAAACGCTTTTGTCGATCTGGGGGTGGTCTACGAAGTCATGGGCTACTATGCCTGCCCCAGTCCGCACCTCTCTTCCGCCGTGCTGTGCGCCCACGCCATCCTGGAGGCCGGCAGCGCCTCCCAGAAGCGGGCCCTGCTGCCGTCCATCGCTTCAGGCCGGCAGATCTTCGCGTTCGCCTACACCGAGCCTGAGTACGGCTGGGGGCCCGGCTCCATCCAGTTGCAGGCCACCGAGCGGAACGGTGGTTTCGTCCTAAACGGCACCAAGCTCTTCGTCCCCGACGCCAACGTCGCCGATCAGTTGGTGGTGGCGGCCCGGACCTCCGGCGGCGATAGCCCGAACCAGGGCATCACGCTGTTCATAGTGGACAAGAACTCCACCGGCGTCTCGATACGGGTGCAGACGGGGTGGATCGGTCCCAAGGTATGCGAGGTCAATTTCGACAACGTGGAAGTGCCCGCCGCCGGGGTGCTGGGAACCGTGGACGGGGCCTGGCCGGCCATCGAGAAAGCGATGGACCGGGCTACCGTGGTACTGTGCGCCTACATGGCAGGCGGTACCCAGCGAGTGCACGACATGGCCCGCGAGTACAGCCAGACCCGCATCGCTTTCGGCGTCCCCATCGGGACCTTTCAGCGGGTCCAGGACCACGTCATCGAATCCCTCAACGAAGCGGACGCCGCCAAGTGGGCCACCTATGAGGCCCTATGGCAACTGGATGAAGGCCTGCCGGAGGCCCAGGTGAGCATCTCCATGGCCAAGGCGGTAGCCAGTGTTGGGTTCCCCAAAGCCTGCGACGCCTCTCACCACGTGCATGCGGGGGTCGGCACCGATCTGGAGTTCGGCCTCACCCAGTACACCAAGCGGGCTCGTACCCTTCAGCACTATCTGGGGGATGCCATCTATCACCGGGCCCGCATGGCCCGGCTCCTACAGGGCTAGTACTCAGTCAACTTGAAACTGATAGATGTCATTCTGAGAGAAGCGAAGAATCTCGTTGTCACGCTGAGATTCTACGTAGCTCCGCTCCTCAGAATGACATCTTGGTAAAACCAAGCTGACTGAGTACTGGAAGCTTCGTTTCACCAAATTTGGGAGGCAGATCCCCACTCACCGCCAATTCGGGTATCCACTCGAACTCTTCCCAGGTGGGCGGCTGGATTGTGGCAGCAATTTCAAGGGGGCTAGGCTAGAGCGGCCGGAGGCAGGCTTCAGGTCCCCCACGTCTTGCCGAAGTCGGCGCGTTCCACCACCTGGCCCGTAAAGCTCTGTGCCGTTTGCTTCGCCAGCCACACAGCGGCGAGTCCCACCACCTCCGGCGGGTCCCAGCCGGTCCAGTCGAAGTCAGTGGGGCGCACCAACACCGCCCCCTCGGTCATTATCGGGCCCGGGCTCAGGGCGTTGA
>CAJWBT010000045.1 GCA_913020235.1 uncultured Chloroflexota bacterium | reverse complement strand
TTCAGGTCAATCCCCTGCTCCAGCAGGTGCTTGGGCAGAATCTTGGCGTAGTCCAGCGCCAGGAACTTGATGAACGCCCCCGACGGGAATTGGAGGTTGAACTCCACCGTCGTGTCGTCAATCTTCTTCACGCCGCCCTCTCCCACGGGCTTGGTGTAGTTCCGGAAGAGGCCGGAGCGGCCCATGGAGGTCTCGGGATCCATGTACCGCGAAAGCATAAACACCACGTCGTCGGCGGTAAGGTCGTCTCCGTCCTGCCACCTGATGTCGTCGTGAAGCTTGAAGGTAAAGGTCTGACCGCTGTTGGTGATGTCCCAACTGGCGCACAGGTCGCAGACCACCTTGTTGACATCGGTAGTGTCAAACTGGACGACCTGGTTGTACAGTTGGGAGTAGGCTATGACAGCGGAAAGGGAGCCGGACCCCGTGGGGTCCCAGTCCTTGGTGTCGGCGTACGCGGCCATTCGCACGTGTCCGCCGGCTTGAGCCGCTATGGGATCAACCGTGGGAACCGGCGTGGGACGGGGCCGTGGGGTGTTGGTCGGGCGGACGACGACGGTCCTCTCGACGACGACCGTTCTCTCCACATCCACCGGCACCTGCACCGTCCTTTCTACTACTACGGTTCTCTCCACATCCACCGGCACTTCCACCGGCACTTCCACCGGCACCTCCACCACCACAGTTCTCTCCACCACTTGAGGGACTGCCGTTGCCGACGCGCCGCAAGCTACGCTGATCACTAACAGCATCGCGGCTACTATAGGAAGAAGAGTCCATGGGTTCAACCGTGGGTGCCTTGACATAGCTGCTCCTCCATTGTAGTTGGACTAGTCTCGACTGCCACTGTGCCTACGAGAGGCGTACCTGGCATCGCTTGAGGTGTTACGGTTCATGTAGGTCAATCCACATATTCCGTCTATTCCCCTGGTTAGTGCACAGCCGATCGGCCTGATTCAGGTCAATGTTCACCTGATACTATTCGCGGGCCAGATAGAGAATATGGGGGATTCTAGCTTACAATAGCTGCAAAGTCAAGCTATCCGAGATTCGGGGGTGGGGTTTCGATTCACTCGCTTGCTGGCTTACGGGTTTCGCCAGCATACGGCTGAAAAAGCCGTTTTTGGGTTGGCGAATTGCGGAATTCTGAAGCCCCCTTCGACGCCTGGCGGTACAGAGGCCGGCGTTGGGCTGGGCGAGTGAAGATCTACCGAAACGCGCGGGCGAAACGCGCGGGCGAGACGCGCGGGCGAAACGCGCGGGGGTTGGTCAGAGACAGGGCTGCGGGCCAGGGGGCAACCCCTTCCGGTGGCCGAGGCCCAAGACCCGGCCGATGCCTCAGCCAGCAGTATGTGGTTGGGCATCGGCCGGGGCGGAAGCGAATCTGGAAAAGGGTGGGAGGGCAGGGCGGCGTGCCCCTGCCGTTGGGCCGGCCCTGGCCTCCCATGCCTCTGAGCCGTCCCTCGCGGCCTGGTTTACGAGGTGAGCTTGCGATAGGGCTCCAAGAGCAATCGGACATCGGTGTCTACATCGGCGTCCACGAAGAAGGGCTCAAAGTCGGCGGACCGGGTCCAGATGCGGGCGGCCTGGATGAGGGTGGCTCGCTCCACCGCGGCGGGCCAACGGAGGATGTAAACGTCTGAATTATCCGCGTGAGCGGCGGCGGTGGTGCCGTTGAGGGCCCTGGTAACGGTCAAATCGTTGGTGGAGATACCGGTGACCAGCATCTGTTCGTCGCCGATCATGATGGTCTGGCCGATGGCGAACTGGGTCCCGGCATCGACCGCCACGGTGGTCTTGGAGGTGGTCATGGACGCATCGTTCAGGTCGGTGCCGCTGTCCTCTTGGTGCTGCCGGTAACCCCAGATTCCCGTGGCCTGGAAGTGCTGCTCCCCGGCGTTGAAGCCGGCTTTGGCGCCGTGCTGCCGGACCCTGGCGGCGGTGTAGGGTTGGCCCCAATGCTCGGTAGGCTCGGCGTTGTGGGGTTCCAGCCAGTAATCGTTTACCGCCCAGGTCTCGTTGAAGGTCTTGTCGTCGGCGGTGTCTTCTTTCAAGGAGGTGAGCGAGATCAGGTCGGGGACGAGCAACCTGGGGGACCCGTTTCCGTCGAATTCAAGAGCTTGGGTCCGGGGATAGAAGTGCCGGTTGCAGTAGTGGTCGACCCAGTCGGAGACCGCCAGGAGGAGCTGAAACATTTCGTCGTCGTCTCCGGTCCCGGCGGCCGGGTCCTTGAGCAGGCTGTCGTCCTTGAGTTTGGTCAGGTCACCATAGAGGCTGCGGTATGCTTCGCGGGCCATTAGCTCCCCCTTTGGCCCCCTATCCAACAGGGGGAGGGTTTGGTATTCCCCCATCGCAAAAGGGGCCGGTTCAGGATTCCTCGGAATATTCGATTACGACCTTGTGGGCAGAGGCCGGGGCCGTGCCTCGCCAGCGTCCGCTGAGCACCTCATTTGTCCTGCCCCGGGGGCCCTGGTCTTTGGGAAAAGTCCTCGTGGCTGCGCTGCCCAGGTCGGGGACGGCAAGGATATCGATGGCCCGGTTGGGCGCGGTGATAATGTTGCCGGCGTCGCCGAAGAACAGCTCCCAGAGGTGGCGGCCTTCGCTGGAATCCTGGAGCACCTTGGCCCGTATGAAACGGATCCGGCGCCCCGGAGCAGGGGGCAGAATGGTCTGCCGGTCGATGTCGGTGCTGGCGTTCACAACCTTGATCCTCAGGTCGTACCGCCGGCGACGGATCAGGGCCCTGTAGGCGCGGCGGACCTTTCGACGTAGCTCGAGCCTGGGCATGGACTTACGGCTCCACGGTGTATTCGACAATAATCTTGTGCACGGTGGTTGGAGCCGTCCCCAGCCAGCGCCCGCTCAGCACCTCGTCCCGCAGACCCCGGGGCCCTTCGTCCCTGAGGAAAGTCCTGGTGCTGGCTTCGCCCAGGCCAGGGACATCCAGTATGTCGACCGCCTTTTCGGGGCTGGTGGTGATGTCGGTGCCGGTGCCGAAGTACAGCTCCCAAAGGTGCCGCCCGTCGGCCTGTTCCTGTATCACGCGCACCTTCAGGAGGCGGATACGCCTGCCTTTGGACGGGGTGACCAGAGCCTCCCTGGTGTTGGATGTGTTGGAGTCGTGGGCGTTGACCAGGGCAACATAGGGCCGGCGCCTGACGCTGATTGTGTGCAGGCTTCGCGAGGATCTGCGCGTAGTGGTCACTTGAACAGCCTGCCTATTCCCGCGCCCCCGATGCCGGCAATGGCGGCGAGGGAGGCGGTTAGGGCGGTGCCGTCGACCCCCTGGCTGAGAGCGTAGACTTCCAAACCCGCGATGGTCACAATGGTGAGCCCAGCTATTACGGCGTAAGCTTTGGCGATCCCGGATCGTGTTGACGGCGTCATAACAGTCCTGCAGGCCAAAGGACTTTGAGTTCCTCTGGCGTATTGGCTACGGTCAGGTCAAAGGTTTGCGGAAGGTCTCTGAGAAGCTGTTTTTGTGCGGCAATCCCCTGCTGCACCGCGGTGTCCCCAGATTCCAGGGCCTTCATGAAAGGCACGTCCAGCTTAGCCAGCTCCGCATCCCGCACCTTGCGGATGCGGTCCATGTGGATAACTTCCGCCTTGGGCATGGCACATCGACATTTGGCGGGAGATGTTTCATCCCACATCATGGCATCGCGGAAGTACCGGTCATGGCAATTTGGGTCCAGACACGCGCCATGCAGCGGGTCACCGTTCCCCTTGATGTGATATGGCAAGTCGGCATCCGCCACTTCTACCGCGGTAAGCGGGTAACGCCCCGGCAATCCGGCTCCAAGGGCTTCCAGGGTGTGCACAGCCGGGTCAAAATGAAGATTCGGGTCGGCATCTTTCCAACTCAGGGCAAACAGCATTCGGGCGAGTCCCACCAAGAGAGTTTCCGGCCCGCCCTCGATTAAACGGATTACGGCCAGCCGTCCGTCAAACAACTCGGCGAGATAAGCCATTCTATTGCGCTCCCCATCCCGCGTTAAAGGTCGGGAAGTCGGTAAGGGTTGAATCGCCGATTCGCGTTTTCAACACCACGCTTCCAACAAGCGGGCTTTCAAATTGTAGGTGTGAGTCGTCAGCATTCGCCAAGTTGACCGTTGCCAGTGATCCTTGGTCCGCGGCCACGGCAAACTCAACCGTAAATGAAATCGTTCGATGCCCAACTCCTGTGTCTGCAACCCCACTCACGTTATAGGCATTTGAAAATGCGGTGCCGTCCGCAGCGATATTGCACCGGTATTTCGCTATTCCCGGTGAGTGCTTAATCAAGTCCGGTGGTGCGTAGGTGTTCTCATCGGTCTCGGCTTCCAGGGCGGCTTGGGTAGCTTGAGAGGGGCCGCTGCCGGTGACCGTGGTCTCGGTCCAGACGGCGGATGCTTCTGTTGCGTCCAGGCAAACGTAGGCCTTGTCGTTGGTGACGTCTATCCATACGGAGCCGACGGCGTAGCCGGCGGTGGTGTCGTCGTTGGCGTCGGGGGCGGCGGTGGCGTCAGTCTTGGATTTGATGACGGTGGTGGAGCCGCCCTTGACCTCGACAAATCCGTCGCCTGCGGAAACGTCGGCCTCCAGGCCGCCCTTCTCATGCTGGAGCGTCCCAGTGTGGGAGTCCAGCGTATGGGACTGGGCGTGGTGGTCGCCGGTGCCGATGCCGGTTAGGTCCGAGTGGGCCCGGGCGGAATGGGAAGCCAGGGTGTGGGACCCCACGGCCAACAGGGGCACGGTAAACCAGTTTGAGCCGTCGGAGTAGTAGGTCTTGGAGCCATAGTTGTCGCTGATGGTGTCGGTGGCGGACCCGTCGATGGTCTCGGACCCCTCGGTGGCCACGGTGATGTTATTGGTGGCCGCGGCCCCGGACTCGTCTTTGACGGCGTAGCGCCGGCCCGGGCGGAGCTGGGCCGTGGGGAGGGTGACGGTTACGGCGCCGGCCCGGTTGACCCCGATCATCCGGTCGCCCGCTTTGCCGGTGTAGGTTGCCGACGTAACGGTTACGTGAGTCTCCAAGACCGAGCGGAGTGGCGGCCTGTGGGTTTCTTGAGACCGAACCATCAGATGCTCCCGACGAAGTCGACTTGGTCGTTATTGTTGGCCGCGTCGGCCCAGAACTGGGAGGTTGAAACCGGGTTGGAAAGCTGAAGCTGGATCGACTCCCCCGGCGTCAGGGTCATGCCGGCGGTGGACGCCACGTCATTTCCACCGAAATAGACGTCGCCGGTGTTGTCGGAGCGGGCCTTGAAAACGGCGGTCTTGACGTTGCCCTTGTGGGCGGCCTGGACCCGAGTCCCGGCCGCGGTCACCTTGATAGTTCCCGAGATAACCAAAATGATCCCTCTTGATCCCCCCGTGGGATGGGGGGAGATTTCTGTGGTGTCCTCCAACTGAGGGGACGGCTACTCTTCTACGCCAAAGACCATACCCGACACGGTGGCGGTGGCGGTCACGTCCAGGTCCAGGGTGTTGTCCGCCGCGGCCAGCAAGACTCCAGCTCCCAGGGGCGGCGCGTCGTGGGTCCCGGCGGCGGCCAGAAGCGGGGTCTGGGCAATAACGGTGCCGGCTGACCCACTGTCCTGGAACTCCAAGGCGGCTCCGGCGCTGGCAGACAGGCACCAGCCCAGCAGGCGGACTTTCTTTCCCGACGCGGGAGTCCAGACCGTCGCGGGGGTGCCCGCGGTGATGGCCACGGCGTCGATCACCTTGAAGGTGTCGGGGGTGAAGGCCAGCTTCAGCCGGCCGGCGGCGTCGACCAACAGGTCGGCCATGTCGCCCGCCGCCACCGCCGGAATCGTGGTCCGGTAGACTCCGCCGATTCGGACCGGGTTTCCCGCCGCCACCGCATCATGGGCAGCCGCGCCGGAAATCAAAACCCGGCCGGCGGCGTCCAGAAGCAGATAGGCGTTGTCTCCATCGGCCACGGCGGGGGCCGTAGCCTGGTATTTGGAGCCGACCCGGACCAGGCGGTCCCTGGTGTCGGCCGGCGAGTCGTGCGCTCCTTCTGAATATCCCATGGTCTAATTTCTCCGTTCCACGATTTCCATCTCTGTTCAACCTGCCGCCCAGGATTGCCTGCCCTTCCAAACGGGGCCGGCGGGCAGCTTCGCTTCCCTGAGCCTGGGAGAGTGTCAAGGGCCACGCCCCTCACCCCCTCCCAGGCATGGCAGGCGAGCAATTTGCCTCGCTGAGCCAGGAAGTGAGTTCCCGGCGGGGCTGCTCGTCCTTCATTGGAAGGTTCAGGACAAAGGCACGTACTCGATGATTACCTTGCCGGCCAGGCTGGCGGCGTTCTGGACCAGGAACTTCCCGGTGACATAGTCGTTGGTGCCGCCTTTCTTATTCCACTTGACGGGGGCGCCGCCGTTGCTGCCGGCGGCGTTGTGGCGGTCTGAGGTACCGGTAGCGTTCAGGTCCAGGCCGTCGATGACATCGTCTCCGGTGCCGGTGGCGCTGGATTCGACGTCAACGTCCAAGACGGAGCTGCCAGTGCCGCCGGCGGTGGTGATGTCCACGATGACGTTGGTGATTACGCAGTCCACCCCCTCCGGGTTCTGGACGGCGAAGGCGAAGGCATTGGCGTTGCCGGAGGCCAGGGCCTCGACTATGTAGCGCTTCATCACGTAGTCGATGCCGGACTGGGCTGGCGGGATCATGTTCTTTACCGCCTCGGCGGTCGGGTCTGCTTGGCTGATAGTGGTCATAGCTCCTCCTTTAGAACAGGCTCAAGGTGTGCCGATTAGACCCCGGTTATGTTGTACTGCAGGGCCGTGTGGGTGGCGCTGGACCGGGTGCCGCTGCGCTCCTGAAGGGCGATACGGAAGCTAACCACCATGATGTTCTGCCGTTTCTGGGCGTCGCGGACCGTCTCGATGGTCAGCTCCCGCTTAAAGCCGACGCGCCACTGGCTGCGGTTGACGATCATGAGCCGTCCCGTATCGGAGCCGTTCCCCGCGTCGGTGACCTTCCCATCGGTATCGGCCAGCTTCATTTGCTCGGAGACGATGACGGGGATCCCCTCGACTGCTCCCAGCTGCCCGGTCAGGACTGTGGCTTGGGAACCGAACTTGTCCAGGGTCCGGAAGTTGCCGACGCTGAGGGCACGGATGAAGGTATTGACGTCGGTGACGTAGACCAGCTCCGACGGCCGGACGCCGTATTTACCTAGCTTGGCCCGGATCTCGTTGAACATATCGTCGGACACCGCGCCGGCGTGGTTGTTGGCCTGGCTGGTGTTGTCCACCAGGGGCAGGTGAAGCAGGCCATCGAACCCCAGCAGCCATTGGCCTTTGCCGGCGTCGGTGGCGGCGATGGTGGCACCGTCGGCGTTGATGTTGTTGGTGGTGGTGGTATCGCCGTTCAAGAGCACGTCGTCGATGACCTCGCGGGCGTTGCGCATCAGGCCCCGCCGGAGTTCCTCCATCATGGCGATCACGGCGTCCTCTTCCAGGTCGTAAGACCACGGAACCTCGGCCACCAATTCGTACGCGGTGAGGGTCTGGCGGGCGGTGGTCACGGCGGTGCCCTTGGCGGCCACGTTCTCGGTTCCCGGATACCAGTTCACGTCTCCCAGCTGAAGGGGAATCTGAAAGGGGTTGCTGGGCATCTGGATGGTGTTGAATAGAGGAGCCAAGGCGGTCTCCAGGTTAACGTCGTCCCAGAGCGCCCGGGCCTCCTGGGTATCCACCAGCTCGTCGCCGGTACCGGCGGTGGTCGAGTCCATGGCCGCCTTGATATTTGCCTGCCAGTCTTCCAGCATCCTGGGGTTGACCCCGCTGGGCTCCCGCAGCTGGGCGGTGAGCAGGCTCCGGACGCAGGCCAGGTCCAGCAGGTCCAGGCCGTTGTACTTCCCGTAGGGGACCCTGGGCCGCTCGGCGCCGCCGAACCGGGCCAGGATGGCCCGCTTCTCTCCGTCGCGCCACATATCCTGAATCCGTCCCAGTTGAGAGGCGATTCGGTCCACCTCGTCCTTCAGAGGCGGAAGCTCCGCGTCCATCCGGGACTGGTAGTGATCCTGAATGCCGGCCAGCTCTCGCTTGATCAGCTCCATGTCCTGTGTTCCTATGGTCATGGCTACCTCCTTAGAAATTAAGTCAGGGATTTCCCTTGAACCGGGTTGACATGCCCTTGCCAGGCTGGGACGGCCTTCGCCCCGAGCGGTCTTGGGGGCTGCCCCTAGCGGTGCGCCTCCCGCAACTCGGCCAACAGCTCGGCCACCCTCAATCGCTCGGACTGCGGGCCCCCGGCGCGCTCTGCCTGGGCCACGGTGCGGGCCAGCTCCTCGGCCAGCTTCCCCAGCTCATCGATCCCCGCCGCCAGCTCCGGCCATATGGCTTCCAGCGCCGGCGGGACAGTGACCGTCGAGAAGACTTCTGCCCCTCTCCCAGGTCCGATTCGGCGAAGGTACTCCCCAACCCGGGGCGCCTCGTCGAGCGCCCGGCGCAACGCGTTCCGGTTGGCCGGAACGGGCACAGCGCTGGTCTCCAGCAGCTCCTGTTCCAGAAACCGGATGCCCAGGAAGGCTCCGGTCTTCTCGTGTCTCCGCTCCTCGTACTGCAGCGGCTTGAATCCCACCGACACCCCGCGCTGGTAGCCGGACCGGTACAGCAGCGCCACCTCCTGGGCGAAGCGGGTGGGGGCGAACTCCATCCGGGCCAGCAGGCGGTGGGGCTCCGTCCAGGTCTCCACGGCGCGGCCGATGACCGGGCGGGCGTAATCGTGGGCCCACAGGAAAACCGGATTCTGCCGGTACGACTCCAGCCTCCAGCCGTCGGCCGCGATTACATCGCCGTGCCGGTCCACATCGTCGGTGGAGATCACGAAGGCCATCGGCAGCCCTTGGCCGGTCTCCGCCCGCAGGGGCTCCGTTTCGGTCCACTTGCGCAACAGAGGCGCGTCGGCTACTCCCCTCTGGAAGGCTTCCAGCGCTTCCAGCAGGCGCTCCCGCTCCCAAGAAACCCCATGTGGATCTTCCAATGCCGCACCTCCGAAGGCTAAAGCGACGGCCGCCAGGGCAACGAAAGAGGGACAGACCCGCATCGGGGTCTGTCCCTCTTGTAAGTTGGCGTTGCGTCCTGGCCGCTGCGGCTTTCTCTGTTTGACGATATTGAGATTAGAGAAGCGTTTCCCAGCCTGTCAACATGGCCGTGACATCGGCATTGTTTCTTCAGGCTACATCCACAAGCCTGGAGCGGGCTTACTCAAGCCATGGGAGACGCTCTCGATACCCGCCACCGTCCGCAATGAGACTGGGGAGGCTGAATGAACCCGGCCGGAATCCTCAGCGAGTTCTGCGCTCGTTTCGGTTTTGCAATAGTTGGCCGAGCAGCACGGTGGGAAATTGAGCGGCCCTGATTCGACGGGCACGGTGGACTGGTATGGAAATGTCACTCCGAGTTGTCATGCCCCGTCGCAAATATCGTTGACCTCATATTCTCGACTGTGATAGCCTACTAATAGAAGGTTCTTGCGATTCCCGCAACTTGGCCAAATTACGAGGAGCGTGGCGGCTAAATGGAAGTTACGACTCTGGCGATAGAAAAGCTCAAGGAAGTCATGGTTGAACAAGGAGAGCAGGAAGGCTCGCTCCGTGTGATAGCCATGCCCGCCGCGACAGGCGGTCTGCAATATATGCTGACTATGGAGAAAGAAAAGCAGCCCGACGACACTGAGTTCAATCTGGAAGGGCTGAACTTCCTGATGGACTCCGATAGCGCCCCCTTCCTGGAAGAGGCGACCATCGACTACGTGGAGAACCTGGGAGGCCGGGTCGGCTTCGTCATCAACAACCCCATGTACGCTAGCGCCGGATGTGGCGGCGGTGGTTGCGGCTGCGGCGAGGGCGGTGGTGGTGGCTGCGGGTGCGGCGAGGGCGGTGGTGGCTGCGCCTGCGGCGGCCACTGATCTATCTCAACCCAAATCAGGCGCAACCCAAATCAGGACACATCAACTGGGGCCTCGCGAAAGTGGGGCCTCAGTTTTGTTGCGCTCAACGCAACGTTAGCTTCCGCCGAAGCAGGCCGTGGAGCCCGGTTCCCTTGACGCCTCGACTCGCGCCACGGATAATGCATCGGTGAAGCCGGGCCGCCGCTTACGATAGGCATTCTGACTCCCGTACACCACGCTTTTTGGGGAGGTGGGGAGTCCCCTCGGCTCATCATTGGAACCGGGGGCCAAAGGCTCGTTCATGGTCCACGGCGCCCGGCACGGCCCCGAATTCGTTTCCCGGAAGAAAGCCCTAGCCAACGCACTTGAGCCCTGCGCGAGCTTCACTGGACTCGGCGGGAGCAGGGTGTTCTAGCCATACCCTTCCAGGACGATCATTCTTCCACAGGGGGGCTTCCGGGAAGGCCTTTCCAAAGGACCCTACGCTCCACGCAGGAGGCTCTAATGGCTCAGTCACCCCACGGGGTTAGCTTCGACTCCAACCGCCCGGTGGTCATGGGGCGCAACGGAATGGTCTGCTCCGGTCACCCCCTGGCCTCCCAGGCCGGCATCACGATGCTGCAAAAGGGAGGGAACGCCGTGGATGCCGCCATCGCCACGGCGGCGGCGTTGAACGTGGTCGAGCCCCTGATGTCCGGCCTGGGCGGCGACGGGTACATCATGGTCTACTGCAAGGAGCCCGACCTCCTGGAAGTCTGCAACGCCACGGGCGCCGCTCCCCAAGCTGCAACCCGCGAGCGTTACCTGACCCAAGGCATTCCAACGAAAGGCATCCTCTCCGTTTCGATGCCCGCCCTGCTGGATGGCTGGCTGGAAGCCCATG
>CAJWBT010000044.1 GCA_913020235.1 uncultured Chloroflexota bacterium | reverse complement strand
CCTACGAGGGGGCCACCTGCCACGCCCTCTTCATCCGGCTGGCGCCGGTCGAAGCGCTCGCCAACTACCAGGCCAAGTCTGTCTTCCACTATGGGGTCGACCACCCCTGGCTGGAAGAGAAGATTCCCCTGGTTCAGACCTCCGTAGCCGAGGCGGAGCGCCAGGCGCTGGAGTTGGAGGTCGCCCGGTTCACGTTCGACAATGTGCTGGCTCAGGTTGGCCTGTTCACGTTCGACAACATCTGGGCCGTGGGACCCAAGCTCGAACCCTGGGACGACTTTGTGAGGAAGGGCGACCTACGGCAGATGAACGGTTTGGAATGGGTCCGGCCCCGTCAGTGACGAAGGTAGATTAGCGCACTTCCGCCGCCCTCCGATCGCGAGGCGGCAAATAAGGGCCCCTGGCTAACACCAGGGGCCCTTTTCTCTTGCCCAAGAAGTGGAGCCGGTGAGGGGAGTCGAACCCTTGACCTGCGGTTTACGAAACCGCTGCTCTACCACTGAGCTACACCGGCCCGGATTGAGGCTGATTTGCCACGAAGCCCCGGCGCCTCCGCGGCCATCGAGAAACACCCTTCGGGGTCTAATCCAAAGCGGCCATTCAGGCCCAGAGCGCCGGTACATCCATTCTACTACCAACCGTGTACGGGTGGCAGAGTCTTGTAAGTATCGATCTATACGATATGATTAGCTTAGTACTATCTTTATGCGCGATACTTTCGGTTGATACTATTATAATTGACGATAACTTTAGCAAAATCTTATTTACATATAAGCAGTCGGTTGACAGCCCATTGTTGGATGAATTATATTGCTTCGCGTACTTTATGCGAACACGCGATGATATCTTGGTCGCGGCCCTCGTCAAGACCTTAGATGTGCCGGGTTTCATGGGCAACCACCTGCCTGTTTCCCGGCGAAGCTAGCGGCGTTCGCGCACCTTTCCCGGTGATTGTCTCAGGCCGGGGAAAACCCTAAGTCTCCAATGCTTTGATCCAGGGAGGTCAGAACAATGCGACATCGCCGGCCTAGGTTTTCCAGGGCAATGGTATTTACCTCCGCCGTTCTGCTGCTGCTATTCATAGCAGCCTGCGGGTCGGCAGCCACCGCAACACCCCGGCCCACTACCGCCCCGGTGGCTACTTCGGCCCCGGTGGCCACTTCGGCCCCGGTAGCCACTTCGGCCCCAGCGGCCACAACCGCTCCGCGGGCCACTTCAGCCCCTGACGCGACCCGGGCACCGGCGCCGACCCTTACTCTGGCGCCTACATCGACACCGGTTCCCACCTCCGCGGCGCCGCCGGCCAAGCCCGCGGGCACCATTAACCTGGGGCTCAAAGACATGGGACCTTTCATGTCGCATCCCAGGTTGACGGGCCAGCCCCAGATCTTCGTCGCTAACGCAGTCGGCATCACCGAATCTCTGGGCATGTACAACGAAGGGGATGGGGCTATCGAGCCCATGCTGGCGGAGAGCTGGAGCGTCTCCAGTGACTTCATGACCTGGACGTTCAACCTCGTAAAGGGTGTCCAGTTCCACCAGGGCTACGGAGAGATGACCGCCGAAGACGTGCTCTGGTCCATGGAGCAAATCGGCCAGAGCGAAAAACACACCAGGGCCCAGAACGTCCGGCTGGTGTGGGCCAACGAGAAAGGCTCCATCGAGACTCCCGATGACCACACCATCGTGGTGGACACCGGCGAGGCGCTCTCCGACATCATCGTGAACGAGATCCTCGGCACACCCAGGTCTTCCATGGCCTATGTCACCAGCAAGAAGCAGCACGAAGCAGTTGGCGAGGAGGAGACCAACCGCAACACGGCCGCCACCGGCCCCTGGGCGATAGACGAGTGGCGCACCGGGGAGTTCTGGCGGCTGACCGCCGTCGAGGACCACTGGCGCAAGACACCTTTCTTTGCCGAGTTGTGGATATGGGAGATTCCCGAGGAGTCCGCCCGGGTTGCCGGCTTCCAGACGGGCCACCTGGATACCTTCGCCATGGCCTTGGACTCCCTGCCCCTGGTGGAATCCGTGCCGGGAGCCAAGCTGATGCAGGTGCCCAATGCTGGCCAGGCCGGTCTGAACTTCTTCGGCCAGTTGTACGAGACCCCTGAACCTGCGGAAAGCTACGACCCCACGCTTCCCTGGGTGTCCAGTGACTCGGACTTTACCTCCGATGAGTGGGACCAGGCTCGCAAGGTGCGCCTGGCCTTGTCCATCGCCATCGACCGCCAGCTCTTGGTGGACACCCTGCTGCGCGGTTTCGGCCGCCCCTTGGTCCTGCGGGACTGGGCTGGCGCGGACGAGGCGCGGCTGCCTGCCGACATGAAGTGGGACTTTGACCCCGACCGGGCCAAGGCGCTTCTGGCCGAGGCAGGCTACCCCGATGGCTTCTCCATCACCCTGACCACGGCCATCCGCAACGCCCCCTCCGAGCTGGAGGCCTGTGAGGCCATCGCCCAAATGTGGGACGACATCGGCCTAGACGTTAATTTCCAACGGATCCCCTACTCCGCCTTCCGGCCAACCCTGGTAGGCCGGACTTACAAGGGAGCCAGTTGCCACTCCGTTTCCATCAGGCTGGCGCCGGTCCACGGGCTGGGCAACTACAAATACGATTCCGTCTTCAATTACGGGACCATGCACCCCTGGCTGGAAGAGAAGATCTCCGAGGCCCAACGGGCCACGGCCCAGGATGACCGGGAAACGCTCGAGATGGAGATCGCCCGGTTCATGTTCGACAACGTATTCGGCGAAACAGGCCTGTACGTGTTCGACAATATTTGGGCCATCGGCCCCAAGCTTGAGCCGTGGGACGACCACATCAAGAAAGGCGATCTCCGGCAAATCAATGGTCTGGAATGGGCTCAGCCTCGCCAGTAGAGACCGTCAGCACCCGCTGACAAGCTCAAGCTAGCACGGCCACAACGAAGCAGGTCCCCGGGTAGCACCGGGGGCCTGTTTCTTTGCCTGGCCCTGGAGCCGGTCAAGGGATGAACCCTAGACCCGGCGACGTGCCTATTTTCTTACGGCCGTCCACCGGAGCCAGGGCCATCGAGCATCCCCAGCTATGGAATATTCGCAGTTGAATACTATCTTGTTTCAGGGGGTCAGTTGACAATCTAAAGCTAGCTAGTTAATATTGCGTCTGTATTCCTATTGAATTACATGATAATACGAGCCGCCGGTGTGGCCTCGTGCCCAGCCTGCGGCTATAGGGTTGATCCGTTGGATTGGACGGTCATCCAGCGGGCCAACCTCAGGCAAAACGAGCGAGGTCCGCACGCGTAGCCGGTGACCGTCCCTCGGGGCCGAAAGGCTTCGGCCTCTAACATTTAAGAACCGGGAGGTCCGAACATGTCTCAGGGCTGGCCAAGTTTCTCCAGGGCAATGATGATCACATCCAGCGTTCTGCTGCTGCTCTTCATAGCAGCCTGCGGAGCGGCAGCGACAGCAACGCCGCGGCCAACTTCGGCCCCCGCGGCCACCTCGGCCCCGGCAGCCACCTCGGCCCCCGCGGCCACTTCGGCACCTGCGGCCACCACCGCCCCCGCGGCCACTTCGGCCCCCGGTGCAACCCAACGACCGGCCCCAACTCTCACCTCAGTGCCCACATCGACGCCTATCCCCACCTCCGCCGCACCGCAGGCGAAGCCCGCGGGCACCATCAACGTGGGGATAAAAGAGATGGGTCCTTTCATGGCTCATCCCAGGCTGGTGGGCCAGCCCCAGGTCGTCGTACTATCCGCCATCGGCATCATAGAATCCCTGGGCATGTACAACGAAACGGACGGGGCCATCGAGCCCATGCTGGCGGAGAGCTGGAACATCTCCAGCGACTTCAAGACCTGGACCTTTAACATCCGCAAGGGCGTTCAATTCCATGGCGGTTGGGGGGAAATGACCGCCGAAGACGTGGTCTGGTCCCACGCGGTGACCGGCGAAAGCGAAAAGCACACCAGGGCCCAGAACGTCAGGCTGGTGTGGGCAAACGAGAATGGCTCCGTCGAGACCCCTGATGATTACACCATCGTAGTGAACACCGGTGAAGCGTTCTCCGACATCATCGTGAATGAACTGATCGCCGTCCCCCGGGCTTCCATGGTCTGGATTACCAGCAAGAAACAGAACGATGAAGCGGGCGAGGAGGAGGCCAACCGCAACACGGCCGCCACCGGTCCCTGGGAGATCGAAGAGGCCCGCACCGATGAGTTCTGGCGGCTGAAGGCCGTCGAGAATCACTGGCGCAAGACGCCTTTCTTCGCCGAGATGTGGCTCTGGCAAATCCCTGAAGAGGCCGCCCGGGTTGCCGGCTTCCAGACGGGCCACTTGGACACCTTCACCATGGCCCTGGACTCCCTGTCCGTGGTCCAGGCGGTGCCGGGAGCCAAGCTAATGCAGGTGCCCGATGCGGGCCAGGCCAGTGTCAACTTCTACGGCCAGTACTACGGGACCCCTGAACCGGCGGAAGCCTACGACCCTGACCTGCCCTGGGTGTCCCCCACCGGGGACCTTGACTCCGAGGAATGGGACACGGCCCGCAAGGTGCGCCTGGCCCTTTCCATAGCCATCGACCGGCAGCTAATCGTCGACACCATTCTGGGAGGGTTCGGCCACCCTCTGGCCCTGCGGGACTGGGCGGGCCCGGACGAGGTGCGGCTCGGCGATATGAAGTGGGACTTCGACCCGGACCGGGCCAAGGCGCTTCTGGCGGAGGCGGGCTACCCGGACGGCTTCTCCATCACCCTGACCACAGCCGTCCGTAACGCTCCCGGTGAGGTGGAGGCCTGTGAGGCCATCGCCCAGATGTGGGACGACATTGGCATTGACGTGAATTTCCAGAGGGTCCCCTACACCGCCCTCCGGCCAACCCTGGTCGGCCGGACCTACCAAGGGGCCACCTGCCACTCCGTGGCCATCCGGTTGGCCCCGATCCATGGGCTTGGAAACTTCACCTATAAGTCCGTCTTCAACTACGGGGCAATGCACCCCTGGCTGGAAGAGAGGATCGCCACCGGTCAGCGTGAAGTAACCAAGGCGGGGCGCGAAGAGATCGAGGACCAGATCGCCCAGTTCATGTTTGACAACGTGTTCGGTCAAACCGGTCTGTACGTGTACGACAGCGTATGGGCCGTGGGCGCCAAGCTCGAGCCCTGGGACGACCACATCAAGCGTGGCGACCTCAGGCAACAGAACGGCATGGAATGGGCGGCTCCTCGCAAGTAGAGGTCGTCAGCGCGCTCTAACAGGTCCCAATTCAGCGAAGCTGATACAGACAGGCCCCCGGGTAGCGCCGGGGGCCTGTTTATTGGGCCGGCATCGGAACCGGCGAGGAAGTCTGCGAGCCTCCTCCCAGAGTTGCCCATCGGTTTCCGCGGATCGACCCGGTTCAACTCCCTTGCTCCCGGCCGAACCGCGGGACTCACTGAAATTGTCCTATTTCTCATGCCGAGATGGTTCAATTATCTGTCAGAGTGTGTAATAATCCCTGCTCTAACCACTGTCTGTTGACAGTCCAGCTTTGGATAGTTACTATTGCCTCACGTAATTTTAAGAATAGGCGTCGTCCCTTCGGGGTTTTCTGCGACAAGACGGTCGATTCGAAAGAGCCAAGCCTCACCGGCAGGGGCGGGGGCGGTCGTGTGCCCACCCTATGAGAAACACCGGCGCCGCATCTGAAAAGGTGCTTTCTTCGTAGTAGTTAGCACGTAGTAGTTAGCACTGGAGGCCGGTGGTGATGCCGTGGTCTTGGCGAGCAGGCAATGGATAGAGTGCAACCTCTCGTGGTCTTCGCGGGGCGTAGCGCCCTCAGTGTCGGCCTGGGTGGGGCTTTCAGCGTGGCGGGGATAGGTATAGCCTGGGGTCTCTTCGTGTTCTCCAGCTCCCGGTCCCTCGATACCATGCTGTGGTCCCTGATGGTTGGTGCGGGCCTGGGGGCGGGGCTGGGCGGATTCCTGGCCTGGCTGCGCCTCGAGGGCGACACTTTTTTGCTGCTGTTGGCGGCGGCGGTGCTGGTGGCGGCAGCGGGTATTGGCGGGGCCTGGGGGGGCTACGAATTCGGGGCGCGCCAGGAGGTCGAGTGCTGCGCAATACCAACCGTCACTCCGGTCACCTACACGGCACTGGGCGCTACTGTGGTGGCCAGTGGCGTGGCGATGTTTTTCAGCCTGGCCAGGGATCTGATGAGCCGGTGGCGGCATACCCGCCTCAACAATCACGCGGTCTGACGGTGTAACAGCATGCAAAAGTTTCTACTCCGACGCTTGATAATCGCTTTCATCACGATTTTGATCGTGTCACTGATCATCTTCATCATGAGCCGTGTTTCCGGGGACCCCAGACACATCTACCTGGACGACTACTCCACCCAGGAGGACTGGGACCGCATGGGGGCGCTGCTGGGGCTGGACAAGCCGTACTATGAGCAGTACGGCATATTCCTGAAGAAAGCGGTAAAAGGAGACTTCGGAGAGTCGATAAGAGAAGGGGAGCCGGTCATGGAGGTCATCCTGGACCGCCTGCCCAACACCCTTCAGCTCGGGTTTGCCGCGTTCGCTTTCTCGGTGATAATTGGGGTTCCCCTGGGGATTCTCTCGGCGGTGAAGCGGGGGAGCCCTATGGACCTGCTCGGTAAACTAATCTCCCTGATCGGTCAGTCGGCCCCTCCTTTCTGGCTGGGCATAATGCTGATGTTCTTTTTCGCGGTCAAGTTGGGATGGGTCCCCCCATACGGGCGGCAAGAATGGAACAGCATCATACTCCCTGGCGTCACCCTGGGTTGGTTCTACGTGGCCGCCAACCTGCGGCTCATCCGATCAGCCATGCTTGATGTGCTGGACTCTGAATACATCAAGCTGGCCCGGGCCAAAGGCGTGTCCCCAAGAATGGTCATTTTCAAACACGCCCTGCGCAACGCCCTCATTCCGCCGTTGACGTTTGCCGGCGTCACACTGGGGGCCCTGGTGACCGGTTCCCTGGTGGTTGAGACCGTGTTCGCCTGGCCCGGCCTGGGCAAGCTGGCAATTGAGGCCCTCTTCGGTGCTGACTATCCCCTTCTGCAGGGGGTGGTCATCGTCTTCACCATGATGTACGTTGTGGCCGCCCTGACGGTGGACGTGCTGTACGCCTACATCGATCCCAGAATTCGCTACGGCTAGAGGATTAGGAGGACAAGGTGGCAACCAGTACCGGCCAGATCGTTGCAGCCCCGCCAACAACGGTCCGCACTCGGATCGCCAGCAAGTGGCGAACCATGCGGCGCTTGCCGATCATTCCCGTAGCCCTTCTGTCGATTGTGATTTTTGCTGGAATCACTGCTCCCTGGATATCTCCCCATGACCCCGAGAGGGGGGACCTGCGGCTGAGAATGCTGCCGCCATTCTGGTCCGGAGAAGAGACCACCCTCAAGACGGTGGTGGAGAAAGTCGCACTGGGGCGAAGCAACGAGCAGGTTAGTCTCAGTAAAGCCCAACTTGCCCAGAGCAGCGCTGCCTTAGGCGACGAAGTGGCAGTAGTCACCAGGGAAGGGGGCTCCACCGAGTTCCTGCTGGGGACCGACCACCTGGGCCGGGACGTCTTGTCCCGTGTCATCTATGGCGCCCGCATCTCCCTGATCGTGGCCTTGGTCACCCTGGGAGTTGGCGGCACCGTCGGTGTGGCCTTGGGCCTGGCGGCGGGTTGGTACGGGGGCTGGATTGATGAATTGTCCATGCGCCTGGTCGACATCAAGCTGTCTATACCCCTCATCTTGATCGCCCTGGTCTTGGTCATATCCCTGGGCCAGTCCTTCATGCTTATCGTGGGGGTATTGGCCATCTGGATCTGGCCGCGCTTCGCCCGGCAGATACGGGCAGAGGTGTTGCAGCTCAAGAACATGGACTACGTGGCTCTGGCCAGGGTGTCCGGGGCCTCCACATTGCGTATCCTGTTCATCCACATTTTCCCTGGCACCATCAATACCCTGATCGTGGTGGCTACCCTCCAGGTGGGCATTGTGATACTCCTGGAATCCACCTTGAGCTTCTTGGGGGCGGGAGTACCACCGCCCACACCGGCCTGGGGCTCCATGGTTGCCGATGGCCGAGACAAGCTGGGGGGTGGGTTCTGGTGGATTTCCACCTTCCCGGGCGTGGCCATCATGGTGACCGTGATGTCGCTGAACCTCTTCGGCGACTGGCTGAGGGACACCCTGGATCCCAAACTCCGGCAAATGGAGTAGCCGTTCCGAGGGTCCACGCCCTGTTAGCCCTCCCTTGATGCACGGCCTGGCCGAGTGTCGGTGGGCGATTGGGGGAACAGCAACTAGCACGCTGAGGGTGGGTTGTGCCGGGAACCGGACGGGCCCGGGGTGGCCGGGCCCGGAAATTCGAATGCGAGGACTGGGGATTGAGTATGGCGGCCAGCGCCAAAGGTAACGGCAACGTTGTTCTGGATGTTCAAGACCTTCGCACCTACTTCCGTACCCGATGGGGCACGGTTAAGGCGGTGGACGGAATCAGCTTCACGTTGAACCGGGGAGAGACCCTCGGTATCGTGGGCGAGTCGGGCTGCGGCAAGTCCGTCACCATGCTGTCGCTCATGCGTCTCATCCCTATCCCTCCGGGGCGCATAGTTAGCGGGACGATAACTCTGGGCGGAGAGGACCTGCTTCAGCTTACGGAAAACGAAATGACCGAAGTCCGGGGCAAGAAGATCGCCCTGATTGTCCAGGATCCGATGACTTCCTTGAACCCGGTGTTCTCCATCGGAAACCAGGTGGTGGAAGCCATCAAGCTTCATCAGAACCTGCCCAAGAAGAGCCTGGTGGCCGGCGCGCTGGAGGTGCTGAGGAAGGTCAACATACCCGCAGCCGAAACGCGGATGCGGGACTACCCTCACCAGATGAGCGGCGGAATGCGCCAGAGGGTGGTGGGAGCTATGGGAATTTCCTGCAAGCCCATGGTGCTCATCGCCGACGAGCCGACCACGTCCCTGGACGTCACCATTCAAGCCCAGTATCTGGCGCTACTGAACGACCTGAAAAAAGAGTCGGACCTGGCGCTGCTTTTCATCACCCACGACTTCGGCATCGTGGCCAAGATGTGCGACCGGGTGGCCGTTATGTACGCTGGGAAAATCGTTGAAATGGGCGGGGTCAGGGACCTCTTCAACCATCCGTCCCATCCATATACCGAGGCTCTGTTGGGCTCGGTACCCAAGATGGAAGCGGATGTGGACCGGCTGTACTCCATTGAGGGACAACCGCCGACGCTGCACGACCTCCCGCCGGGATGCGCTTTCGCCGCCCGCTGCCAATATGTCATGGAGCGCTGCCGAGAAGAGTATCCGACTCAATTCGAAGCCCGCGAGGGCCATTTTTCCGCTTGTTGGAGGCTGGCATAACTACGTCAACTGAATCCTCTGTTCAGGCCCGCGACGGCCAGGCGCTGCTGGAGGCCCGGGACCTGAAGAAGTACTTCCCGGTCACCAAAGGGCTCTTATTCTCCAAGACGACGGGCTACATTCGGGCGGTCGACGGGGTCTCCTTCCAGCTAGGGACCGGCGAGACCCTGGGTATCGTCGGCGAGTCGGGCTGCGGCAAGACGACCACGGCGAAGATGCTCCTGATGCTGGAAACGCCCACATCTGGAAGCATTCTCTTCCAGGGTGACGATGTTGCCCGGGCCAAATCCGCGCAACGAAGAAACTACCGCAGCTCAGTCCAGGCCGTGTTCCAAGACCCGTGGAGTTCGCTGAATCCCCGAATGCGGGTAAAAGACCTGGTCGCCGAGCCCATGGTCATCAACTGGCAGCTTACCAAAGGGGAGATCAAGGATCGTACCCTCAAGCTCCTCCAGAACGTCGGGCTGAGTTCCTACCATACCAACCTGTACCCCCACGAGTTCAGCGGAGGACAGCGGCAGCGGCTGGCCATCGCCCGGTCGCTGGCGCTCAACCCCAAGCTCATCGTCCTCGACGAGCCGGTGTCCGGGTTGGACGTGTCCATCCGCGCCCAGATCATGAACCTCCTCAAAGACCTCCAGGACGAGTTCCACGTCAGCTACCTGCTGATCGCCCACCACCTGGCCACGGTGCGATACATGTGCCACCGGGTGGCCGTGATGTACCTGGGCGAGATAGTGGAGTTTTCGGGAGCCAAGGACCTGTACGACAACCCGTCGCACCCCTATACCAAGGCACTGATGTCCGCGGCCCTTCCCTCACACCCTGACATCCAGCACGAAGAGATGATCCTAACCGGGGAAGTCCCCTCACCCTTGAACCCTCCGGCGGGATGCCGCTTCCACCCGCGCTGTCCATTCGTGATGGACCGGTGCTCGGTCGAGGTGCCCGAGCGGAAAGAGGTGAACCCGGGGCACCACGTCTCCTGCCACCTGTACTGACAGGCCGACGACTCCCTAGCCTTCCGCGGCAGGGCGATGGCGGTTAGCTCAGCGCTTTCTCCATAGGTTTGAACCGGCAGCCGTCGGCGAAGATGTCGAAGAAGTCGTCTGTGGTTTCCAGTTCCACGTGCTCGATACCGCGTACCATTTCCTCCACCGTGCGCCGCATTTCCCGCGACACCAGCATGATGGTCGCACCCTCCAACGAGGCGTTGCCGACTTTTACGATCCTCTCCGCAGGCAGGTTGGCGATGAACCCTATCCCCACGGCGCTCCCAACGTTGACGTAGTTGGCGAACGCCCCCGCCAAGTACAGAGCATCCACCTGGTCCGGGCCGATACCGTAGCGACGTAGCAGTATGTACTGGCCGGCGTAGTTGGCCGACTTGGCCTGGGCCAGCGCGCTGA
>CAJWBT010000043.1 GCA_913020235.1 uncultured Chloroflexota bacterium | reverse complement strand
AGCTTTGGGCTGGGGCTGGTGGTGGCGCCGGTGCTGTTGCTGTTCGTTGACCCCCAGTCGGTGGTGGTCATCGTAAACACCATTATCGCCGTCCTGCTGCTGGCCGTGCTGCTCCAAACGCGCCGCCACCTAGACTTGAAGCTGGTATGGGGGATGACCCTGGGCGGCCTGGTGGCCGTGCCCATCGGGGTACTGGCGTTGGACTCGGCCAGTCCCGCTACCCTGCGGATAACCATCGCCCTGGTGATCCTGGGACTCGCTCCCCTCACTCTCTGGAACATCCAGCTGCCTTTTTTTCATAGCCGACATTCCGCCCCGTTCGTCGGTTTCCTGACATCGCTGTCGGTAGCCACCCTGAGCATCGGCGGACCCTTGGCGGCCATATACGTCATCGCCCAGAGATGGCCCCCCCAGGTCATTCGGGCTACCTTGGCCTCTTACTTCCTGCTGAACAATATCTTCGCCTTCGCCCTGTACGCCCGGGCCGGGCTGGTTCATCGGGATACGATAGCCAACATCGGCATCCTGCTCCCGGGTGTCTTGGTCGGCTTCGGCCTGGCCACCCTGGTAGTACGCCGGATGGACGCACAGGTTTTCCGCTACGTCGCCCTGGCGGTCATCGTGGTCGGGGGAGTGCTGCTGCTGGGGCGGGAATTGACCGGACTGTGACCGCGGAACGGTCAGCCCGGAATCGCCCTGTGGGGGGACGGTATCAGATACTCATATCGTGGTAGGCGGCCAGGGCGGCGGTGATGCCGTCGCCGACCGCGGCGCCCAGCTGGCGGGTCGACTCCGCTCGGACGTCGCCACAGGCGTAGACCCCCGGAAACTTGGTCCGCATGTGCTCATCGGTAACAATGTGGCCGAAATCGTCCATTTCCAATTGGCCCTTCAGGAACTCGGAGTTCGGATGGAAGCCGACGTATATAAACGCGGCGGCCGTGGGATAATCGTACACCTCGTCCGTCTTGAGGTTTTTGACCCGGGCGGATTGCAGGATCTCGTCGCCCACGAACTCCTCGACCACATGGCTCCAGAGAAACTTGAAATTGGGTTTGTTGAAGGCCCGCTCTTGCAACACCTTGGTGGCTCGCAGCTCGTCCCGGCGATGGATCACGGTGACCGATTTGACGATACCGCTGAGATAATGCCCCTCGTCCAGGGCGGCATCTCCCCCGCCGACCACCACAACGTCCTGGCCCCGGAAGAAGTTGCCGTCGCAGACGGCGCAGTAGGAAACGCCCCGGCCGGCCATCTCGTCCTCGCCCGGCGCACCCAGCTTGTTGTGGGACCCGCCCGTGGCGATGATAATGGCCTTGGCGGTGTAGTCTTTGCTGTCGGTGTGGATCACCTTGACCGGCTTATCCAGGTCCTCCAGGCCTTCTACCTCGGTATACTCCACCTCTGCACCGAAGCGGGTGGCCTGCTCCTCCATGCTCACGGCCAACTCGGGTCCTTTGACCCCCTTGGGAAATCCCGGGTAGTTCTCGATCTCGTCGGTGATCAAGAGCTGCCCTCCGGCGCCCAGGGACTCCAGGACCAAGGTCTTCATCATCGCTCTGGAGGTGTATAGGCTTGCTGCAAGCCCTGAGGCACCTGCACCGAGGATGATGACATCGTACTCTGCGTCCATTTTCTCTGTTGGCCTCCAATCGCGCCGGGTCGGTTTAGCGGGCAGCGTGGGCGGTCTGGCGGAAATACTCTACCGTGCGACGCAAGCCTTCCTCCAGGTCAACCTGAGCGGTCCAGCCCAGCTTCTCAGCCGCCCGGGCGCTCTCCAGACTGATCTTGTAAACATCGCCGAGGCGAGCCGGGCCATGCACGGGCCCCCACTTGTAACCTATGATGCTTTTCAATAGTTCGAAGATTCGGTTGATGCTGGTCTTCTGACCGGTACCGATATTCATGGACAGGCCGGTGCCCTTGTCTACCGCGCGGATGTTGGCTTCGACAACGTCCTCGACGTTGACAAAGTCGCGCTCCTGATTTCCGTCCCCAAATATCTCGGGCTGTCTGCCTTCCAGCATGGCCTGGCTGAAAATGGCGACTACTCCGGCCTCACCATGGGGGTCCTGCCGGGGACCGTAAACGTTCCCGTACCGCAGACAGGTGTAGTCGAGACGGTAGAGCCGGTGGTAAAACTCCAGGTACTGTTCCCCAAGGTATTTGGACATCCCGTAGGGAGCCAGAGGCTTTACGAGATGGTCGTCCGGACAGGGGTCCACCTCCGGGTCGCCGTACAGAGCGCCTCCGGTGGAAGAGTAGATGAACTTCTCAATGCCGTGGCGCCGCGCCGCCTCAAGTATACGCAGGGTGCCGTTGACGTTTATCTCACCGTCGCTGATGGGGTCCTTGGTGGATAGGCTGACGCTGGTTTGGGCGGCCAGGTGGAACACCAGGTCCGGCTGCTCTCTCTGGAATACGTCGTTTACGGTGGGGTGGGTGATGTCGGTGTGGTGGAAGGTTGCGGCCCGGTTCAGATTTTTCAGCTTGCCGGTGCTCAGGTTGTCGACGATAACCACGCGATATTCCAGGGCCAGTAGCCGGTCCACCAGGTGAGAGCCGATAAATCCGGCCCCACCGGTTACTAGCGCCGTCTTGCCTTCCGCCATCAGTACCTCTTTCGATGTATTCAGCAAGTATCATAAACCCGACCGCTCGTTAGCACAACGGCGGCCCGGACCTGGCGCCGCGCCTCTCTTCGAGGTTGTGGTGTTGCGTCCGTGTGTTCGGGCATACTAGCTTTGACATCCGGCTTGGCGCAACGAGTCACTCGGCGAAAGCACAAGGCTGGTTTGTCCAACCCACTTAGAGTCCATCCAACAACCTCTTGGTTGGTCGAGTCCCCACCCTTCGACTGGCTCAGGGCGAACGGATTTTCCAAGTTCGTGGTGAGCTTGTCGAACCATCGAGGCAGGTCGTTGGATAGGTCTTTAGCTGTGGTGTTGCCTCTAGCTGTATGATAGAGTTGCAGTTGCTTTGCGGGCTCTATTTTCGAACGGCCACAGGAGATTGGAGCATGGCGGAAGAGATTGGATTCGTCGGACTCGGGATTATGGGGAAGCACATGGCGCGCAACCTGATGACGGCAGGCTATTCCCTGACGGTGTACGACATCGTGGGCGGGCCGGTGGAAGAGCTGGTCACCGAAGGGGCCAAGAACGGTGCTTCCTGCAAAGGGGTGGCCGCCGCCACCGGCAAGATCATCACGATGCTTCCTGATTCCGCCGATTCGGACAAGGCAATTCTGGGGCCCGACGGGGTTCTGGAAGGGGCCAAGCCCGGCTCTATCATCATCGACATGAGTTCGATAGCCCCACTGGTTTCCCAGAGGATCGCCGCCGAGTGCGCCAAAAAAGGCGTGGAGATGCTGGATGCGCCGGTGAGCGGCGGTGAGCCCGGCGCCATCAACGGTACCCTGGCCATCATGGTCGGAGGCAAGCAGGAAGTATTTGACGAGTGCTACGATCTGATGAAGATCATGGGCGGCAACGTGGTCCTGACGGGCGGCATCGGCGCCGGCGGCGTCACCAAGCTGGCCAACCAAATCATCGTGGCGGCCAACATTGAGGCCCTGAGCGAGGCCCTGGTGCTGGCCCAGCGGGCGGGGGTGGACCCGGAGAAGGTGTTCAACGCAATCCGGGGAGGCCTGGCCGGCAGCGCGGTGATGGAGGCCAAGGCGCCGATGATGCTGGACCGAAACTTCCGGGCCGGCTTCCGCATCCGCCTCCACCAGAAAGACCTGCGCAACGTGATGCAGACGGCCCAGGAGCTAAGCATCCCTCTTCCCGTCACCGCTCTGGTGCAGCAGATACTGGCGGCCTTGGTCAACGAGGGAGAGTCCGAGGCGGACCATTCCGCCATCCTCCACTTCTTGGAGCGCCTGGCCAAGGTGGAGGTCAAGAAGGGCGGATAAGGGCCCAGGGCCCTGGCTCCGTGCCGGTTAGCCGCCGGTCTGGACGATCTCGATGGTCTCGATAACGACGGGCTCCACGGGCCGGTCCGACGCACCGGTACGAACCTTGCCGATAGTTTCCACAACGTCATTCCCGCCAACGACGCGGCCAAAAATCGTGTGGGCGCCGTTCAGGTGGGGCGTGGGCGCCAAGGTGATGAAGAACTGGCTCCCGTTGGTGCCGGGTCCGGCGTTGGCCATGGCCAGAATTCCAGGCTGGGAGAACGTCAACGAGGGGTCGAACTCGTCCTGAAACCTGTAGCCGGGCCCTCCGCTCCCCGTACCAGTGGGGTCGCCTCCCTGCAACATAAACCCTGATATGATCCGATGGAAGATCACCCCGTCGTAGAACCCTTCCCGAGCTAGGAACACGAGGTTGTTGACTGTGATCGGGGCCTGGGATGCATACAGCTCCACGGTGATCGCACCGCAGTTGGTCTTGAAGGTTGCGGTATAGCTGGCACTGGGGTCGATGGCCATCGTGGGCGGGCTGTCATATTGCTTCAAGGCTCCTCCAGTTGCGGCCAGACCGGGCGCGCATTTTGAATCAGATGCTCCGGCGGCTCCTGGCACTGGCGTGGGTGTAGAAGGGATAGCCGTGGGAGCTGGGGTTGGCGTGGAAGCCGACGTGGCTATCGTGCACGCCGCCAGGGAAAGTGCGATCGCCAGGGTGCCGAGCAGGACCAGCTTTCTCATTGCATTTACCTATCGTGCCCCAAATATGTCCACAACCTGCCGTCCCCTCCATAGACCGGGACAGCTAGACCCCAAGCATGGGGTGCACCGCAAAGAGTATACCCGATTCTCGCCGCAAGAAACCTGTTCAAACAACGGGAAGTTCCATGGAATCGGTTGCCCTAGGCCTGGCGGGCCTGTTGCGGCGTTTCTATCCTGTCCGGCATGAGGGCTTCTCCCACCTATCTCTCTCGCACGGTCCGGCGGGTCTCGCCGATCTGGCCGGCGTGTTCTCTAAGGTGGGACGCCACGGACTGAATGAGTTCGCCGGCGGATACGGATTTTCCTTCACCGCGGTGTCCCACCCGGTCCAGGTCCTTGGGGTCGATACCCCCAATGGAAGCCACCGCGGCGTCGTTGGCGGCGATCACTCTCTGTCTAAGGTCGGCCAGGCTCTCCTGGGCGAGGCCGGCAACGGCTGCCGTCCGAAGTTCACCCTCGGCGGCATTGCGGGCAACAGGGGGGTCATCCTCTCTGGTAATCAAGATTGCCTTGGACACCCAGAAGGGCTGAACTTCCGCGATATGACCCAGCAGTTGGGCCACCGTCCATTCGCCGGGGGCCGGCACCTCGTGCACCTCCGCCTCCGAAATCCCCTCGATAGCCGAAAGCACCGCCTCACGTGCGGAGCGCAGGCCTTCTTGCAGCTTCTGAATCTCGAGACTGCTCACCTTGGACCTCCTTGCCGCTGCCGTTTGCATCACATCCGGCTTTGCCCGGAAAATGTTTGCGCTCTGAAAATGTCATTTCGATCCCGCCGGAGGCGGGTGACGAATCTGGTTAAGGTTGGCGGTGCGCTTACTTGGCACGCCCAAGAGCATACCAAAAAGTTGGGGACAGGGGAAGGTCAGAAGCGATAATCGTCTTCGTCGTTGGGGTCCCAGAGGTCCGGGTCCTCCCAGGGCTGGAGCCCCTCGCCGGTGTCCAATCTCGGGCGCAACATCCTGATGGCGAGGCGCATCCCCGCCACCAACGCCACGGTCACCGCCAGGCCGCCGATGACCAGCGAGCTGAAGTTCACCCAGGGAGAGCCCCTCGCCGGAGACCCGGGGGCCGGCGCCGGTGGCCGCTTGGCGTCGGTGGCCCACAAGTCCTCAAGATCGTTAGTGCCGAACCCGTAGGACGTGAGCAGGGCTTGCTCCGTCGTTCCGCCCCGGCCCAACTCTCCGACAAACTGCTGGAACGCCTCGACTCCATACTCCTCGATCAGGTAGGCCACCACGCTTTCCGCCTTCTGGTAGAAGGTGGTGATGGCCTGGGGGGTTCCCGAAACCCTTGTCATGGCCCGCAAAGGCAGGCCACGAGAGTTCAAGCTTTTCCCGCTATAGGGAGTGGCGCCCGGCTCCATGTAGCTGGCGAACCCCTCGTTCAGCCAGGCGGGCATAGGGAGGGCGTTGGGTCCGAGCGCCTGGTCCAGCAGCAGGTGGGCCGCCTCGTGGACGATGATCCCGGTCTGGAATCCGATACCGATGAACCCCCCGGTGGACGTGAAGGCGAACCCCCCGAAGACATGCAATTCGTCGGTGGTCCGGCTCTGCCGGGGGAAAGCGTCCTCCGCCTCGGCCCGCCGGTTGTAGATGACCCCTTTGATTGGCTGGCTGGTCTCTATCTGAAGCAAGCTGAGGATGTGGTCCAGCCGGTCTTCCACTTCGAGGGCGACACCCTCGACCCTGGACCGTCGCAGGTCATGATACAGCAGGAGCAGGGGGCCAACCTGAGTCCGCTCCCATCGGAAGCGATCGTCCGTGTACTCGATGACAGTGGGAGAAGTTTTATGGACGTTACCCTGTGAATCGCGAATGACGTAGTAGTACTCCAGCTCAGCGCCGGGGGGCAGGTAGTTGGACCCGCCTATGCTGAGCCTGAAGCTTGCGGTGACGTGACTCCCGGCGCTGAAGCCGGAATAGGCGTAGGACCAGACACCCTCGTCGAGGGTGCGGTAAAACAGCCGGACCTCAACGATCTCCGCCTCCCCCTCCGCGGTCAGCGTGAAGGTGATGCCGCCGGGGAATTCCGCCTCCGCACGGGAGTCGTGGACCTCGATGCCGCCGCCGGACGCCTGGACCGGCGTGGCCAGCAGGAAGAGCGCCAAGATAACGCCCAACCCGGCCAGCGCCAGGCGCGGGCAGCGCCGGGGGCAAGCTTTGAGTCGTTTCGATGCCGTGTGCATGGGTAACGGTGCGGGACAGAATTTCCAGCGCGACCGGCTGGGAGCGAGAGCACAATACCTGCCGTCCGGGACGCTAGTAATGTCCCTTGTCTATTATACGGCTATGCGGCCCTCAAGGCTTTCTCGACGATTTGGCTCCTTCCGCCCGTTGTGGGGACACCTCAGTTGCCGACCGCTCCCGGCCCAATAGGGCGGCCTTGCGCTCGGGGCCCCAGCGGTACCCGCCAAGGCCTCCGTCCCGTTTGACCACCCGGTGGCACGGCACCACCAGCGCCACAGGGTTGGCGGCGCAGGCCCGGCCCACCGCCGCGGCCACCTGCTGATAGGACCGGGTCTCACCATGGGGAATGGTCCGCAGGTACTCCCACACCTGCCGCTGAAAGGCGGTGGCACGGATGTCCAGCGGTAAGTCCAGGTAGGCCAGGTCCCCTTTCAGGTGGCGCACCAGAGCCCCAGCGGTTTCGCCAAGGACTCCGTCGTCCGGGTGGAGCTGGGCCCCTGGGAACTCTCTCCGTATTGCGTCGCCCAGTTCCGTGTTGGAGCCACCTAGTTTTACGGCGCACACTCCTCGCTCGGTGGCGGCCACCAGCAGCCGGCCCAGCGGACAGGCCACGATGGTGTAAGTGATGCGAGCCCCCCGGCCGCCCCGGCGATAGGAGACCGGGCTCATGCCCAGGTGCTCCGTTGATCCCTCGTACAGACGGCTGGTGGAGCCGTACCCGGCGTCATACATCGCGCCGGCGATGTCCCACCCTTCTCTCAACCGGGCCTTGAAGCGGTCCCGCCGGCAGGCGTCGGCATACTGGCGAGGCGTGATGCCCATCAGCCGCTTGAAGACCCGATGCACATACCCCGGGCTGGCGCCCGCTTGGCCGCTGAGCTGGGCCAGGGTGGGCGGGCCGTCCTGGCTATTCTGCTGGTTGTTCTGAATGTACCGGCAGACAAGATTCACTATCTCCAGTGGCCGGTCGGCAGGGAAGGGTTGGTCGGGACGGCAACGGCGGCAGTGGCGAAAGCCCGCCCTCTCAGCCGCCTCGGGCCCTGGAAAGAAGACCACCTGCTCCCGCTTCGGCCGCCGGCTGGGGCAGGAGGGCCGGCAGTAGACCCCGGTGGACCGCACGGCGTACACAAAGGCGCCGTCAGACCGTTGGTCACGGGCCAGCACGGCCTGCCAGCGGCGGTCCAGATCAGCATGCTCCATGGAAGAGGGTTTCTCTTTGACCGTTGCCATCTTATCAGCCTGCCTCGAAACCGTTGTAAACGTTCTTGAGGGTTGCCCTCATTTTCCCACACCCCTTCAAGAAAAACCCTCCTCTTGGAGTTCTTTCTAGAGAGGCTTCAAGAATACAGCGTACTGTACCGCTCAGGGAAAATCTATCCGAATCTTGCAGGCAAAGTTTCTGGGGCTCATGAGTGATCGGGGTTCGTCTAGTCAGACCTAAGGGAGTCGGTTCCGGTCTTCCTGGCATCTTCTTCGGAGAAATTATCATAGCCGCAATCAGCAGTTTTCCAGCCTCTGGGCAACGATAGCCGGATATTTATCTTCTACCATGCCCAACGTTATCCGCAGTTTTAAATTTTGTTTAATCATAATTCGAAGATTACTGACTTGCACCTGTTGTTAAGTCGTACATGCGTTCTATATAATGCGATCCCCGAAAACAAACCATCAGCGATCAAAGGAAATCCCCTCTAACCTCCCTTTAATAAAGGGGGGAATGGGGGAATTTATTGAACAATGCTTATATACAACCGCAACCTGAAACAGACCGCACGCCGTTTGCGCAATACAATGACCCACAGTGAGCAGATGTTATGGTCACGGCTGCGTAAGAAACAGCTCCGCAGTGTGCAGTTCTATCGGCAGAAGCCCATAGGAACCTATATTGTGGACTTTTACGCGCCCAAGGCAAAGTTGGTGGTGGAGGTGGATGGGTCACAACACCTAGGTCTAGAACATAGGCAGAATGACACGGAACGGGATGCTTACCTGACAAGCGAAGGGCTACAGGTGCTGCGTTTTAGCAACATTCAGGTATTGGAAGAGCTTGATGCGGTGGTGGGTATAGTTTCTCGAGCATTGGGGAAACAGTCAGATGAAAATCCCCTCTAACCCCCCTTTAATAAAGGGGGGAATGGGGGGATTTTCCAAACGCTGATGGCTGATCGCTGATAACTAACATGAAAATCGCCTGCGTACTGGTCACCCACCTTCCCATGAAAGCGGAGCTGCGGCGGTATCCCGAACTCCGGGGAAAGCCGGTCGTTATAACGGAAAGCTACGGCTCCAAAGAGCTGGTGCTGGACAGCTCCCCCGAGGCCCGGGGAGTTGCCGCCGGCATGCCCCTTCAGGAAGCCGTGTCCCGGTGCAAAGATACAGTCCTGCTCCAAGCAGATGCGCCGTACTACGAATCGGCCTTCGACGCGGTGGTCCGCGCCCTGGAGCAGCGAAGCCCCCTGGTGGAGAAGGCTGATCTGGGCCGCGCCTACGTGGGGCTGGACGGGCTGGAAGCCATGTACGGGGGTGAGGCCAGGCTCATAGCGTCGCTGCTCCAGGCGGTGCCCCAGGAGTTCAATCCCCGCATCGGAGTGGCTGGGGGGAAATTCCCGGCCTACGTCGCCGCGGTGACCAGTAGCAGCGGCCGGGCCACCAGGGTGCCCGAAGATGTAGCCGGATTCCTCAAGGAACTCTCCATAGACCTGCTGCCCCTGTCCTGGGACAACAAGACCCGCCTGCACCGCTTTGGACTGCATACCTTGGGCCGGCTGGCCGCCCTCTCCGTGGGTTCGGTCCAGGCCCAGTTGAGGGCCGAGGGCCAGTTATGGGTTGATGGGAAAACGGCCTGGGAGCTGGCCGGCGGCGTCGACCGCAGCCCGCTGCTGCCCTTCCAGCGCGAGGAGGCGGTGACGGAGTTCCTCACCTTTCCTTCGCCGGCCGTAACTCAGCCCGCCATTTTAATGGCGGTAGAAACGCTGCTGGGCCGCGCTTTTAGCCGCCCCCAAATCCGCGGCAAGTATGTGCGCACGGCTGCCATCGAGAGTCAGGTGGTCCGTCATCCCCCGTGGACCAAACGCTTCGCCTTCAAGGAGGCGGTGGGCAGCAAAGAGAGGGCCCTGTTCGCCCTGAAATGCCGGATGGATACAACCGCCCTGCCCGGCCCCCTGGAGGACATGAAGCTTACTCTGGCCGGGTTCACCGGCGAGTCCGGCATCCAGTCCAGCCTTTTCTCGGATGTCCGCAAGCGGGAGCAGCTCCGGGAGATGATGCGGCAACTGGAGGCCCTCCTGGGCGGCAAACCGCCCATCTACCAGGTAAAGGATGTAGAGCCGTGGTCCAGAATCCCCGAGAGACGCCAGGTCCTGGTGCCCTTCGACCCCTGAACCTCCCGGTGCCCATCGCCGTTGAAGAGGATGCCCGCCAGCGGCCCCTGGCCCTCACCCGGCGAGGCCGCAGGCTCAGGGTGGCCTCTATAGGCAGCCGGTGGAAAATCGACGAAGAGTGGTGGCGGGAGAAGCCCATCATCAGGATGTACTACCACGTGACCACCGAGGACGGCCGGCGCATCACCGTCTTTCGGGACCTCACTACCGGAAAATGGTACCGGCAAAGGGGTTAAAGCGGTCAGCGGTCAGCGGTCAGCGGTCAGCAGTCAGCAGTCAGCGGAATATCAAGTTCCCCCCTTTCGTAAAGGGGGGCTAGGGGGGATTTAACCCCGCCAAAAGAAGTACTGGAGAATTTCTCCGACAATGCTCAAATACAATCCCAACCTAAAACATGTCGCTCGTAGCTTACGCGCGGAAATGACCCCCAGCGAGCAGATGTTATGGTCACGGCTGCGTAAAAGACAGCTTCAGGGCGCGCAGTTCTATCGTCAGAAGCCCATTGGGGACTACATTGTGGATTTTTATGCACCCAAAGCTAGCTTGGTGGTAGAAGTAGATGGGTCGCAACACCTAGGTCTAGAGCATAGGCAGAATGACGCGGAACGGGATGCCTGCCTGGCAAGCGAAGGGCTGCGAGTGCTGCGTTTTAGCAACATGCAAGTACTGCAAGAGCTTGATGTGTGGTGGGTGTAATCCTTCAGGTGTTGGTTGAATAGGGGGTAGAAATCCCCCCTTTCGTAAAAGGGGGGGG
>CAJWBT010000042.1 GCA_913020235.1 uncultured Chloroflexota bacterium | reverse complement strand
GCCCGGGGCACCATCTCCAGACAGGTCTTGACCTCTCGCCAGCTACTGTCGATCAGGGCGCGAGACATAGATAGGAATGGCTCCCGTTCACGGCCCATGGCAGGCAGGACGTCCCGGCCCAAGAGCAGGCATTCCCCGGCCACGTCGTAGGACTTGTACGACAGGGCTTCGATGAGGGACGCGAAAACCTCCACGTCCCAGAAGGGCAGACTGCGGATCAGGTCCGGGCTGACCTCGAAGAACTTGGCCGCGAGGGTGCTGGACTTCCAGGTGCCCTTGTACAGGCTTCGGCCCAGTCCGGCCCAGCGGGGGATGTACTGAGGCCGCAGGTTTGGCACGATGGACGAGCTAGCGCGGAAGAAGGCTACCGCCAGGGTGGGGGAGTCTTGGGCCAGGTAGGTTCCGCAGCGGGCCCACTGCATGAAGGACGGGAAGGAGAGAAACCGGGCCACCTCCGGGCCGGCCCGGTAATACTCGACCGCGGATTCCCAAGAGCGGACCGTCTGGAGGCCGATTGACAGACCTTCTTTGGCCCACAGGGTTAGCTCTTCTTCCCCGAAAGCTGATTGAAGCGACGGCGTGGCCTCACGGCACGCTTCCAGGACCGCTGGGGGGAGCTTGGCAAGTTCATTCTCGATATCCGCCAGAGGAGCCGTACTCAACTCAGTGTTCCCCCTTTTCTAGGCCGTCCGCCAGAAGTTCCAGGAATTGTTGCAGGACCTTTGCCGTGGCACCGAATATCAGATGCTCATTATAAGCGTAGGCGTAGCTCGTGACCAGCGTGCTCTTCTCCCAGCGTGTTTCCACGCGGAGGTTGGCCGGATCGCGCAGCGCTGAAATGGGGACCTCCAACACCTCGGCGATCTCCACGGCGCTGGGCCGGAAAGGGTAGGAGGGACGGATTTCACCCACGAAAACCTGAACGCGAAACTGGCTCCGGGTTGTGACTTCGTCCAGCTCGCCCAGGACGGTGACATCGGACCGGCTGATTCCCATCTCCTCTTCCGTCTCCCGGAGAGCGGTGTCGAGGAGATCGTTGTCTTCCGGGTCCCGGGCCCCGCCGGGGAAGGAAATCTCACCCTTGTGGTACTCCACCTGCTCGGAGCGTTTGTTGAGCAGGATGCAGTATTCGCCATCCTTCAGGTAGAGCAGCAGCAGCACCGCGGCGGGTGTCATAGAGGGGCCGGCCACCGTTAGTGCGACTCGCTGGGACAACACCTTTCGGACGGCGTCCGGAGGGGATATGCCCATTCAAACCTCTACTCGAAGATGGAGGAAACCACCTCTTCAATACTCCGCTGCAATTCCGGCTCGTCGGTCAAGGTCCACACTATCGCTACCTGGCAAGCCCGGCGGGCCGAGATACCCTCGGACATGAGGCGGGCGGCGTAGATCAGCAGCCGGGTGCTGGCCCCTTCCTGGAGGCCGTGCTCTTCCAGGTTGCGTATCTTCTCTCCGAGTTTCGCCAGGGCATCGGCGTCCGCCGCATCGCAACCGCTCTCCTGCTGGATGATTTCGGACTCAATGTCTCTTGGCGGATAGTTGAACTCTATAGAAATGAACCGCTGCCGGGTGCTGTGCTTCAGGTCCTTGAGGGCGCTCTGGTAACCGGGGTTGTAGGAGATGCACAGAAGGAAGCGGTCGTCGGCTTCGATGATCGACCCCGTTTTCTCCACCGGCAGTATGCGCCGGTGGTCGGTGAGCGGGTGGATCAGCACGGTGGTGTCCTTTCGCGCCTCGACGACTTCGTCCAGGTAAAGGATGGCCCCCGCCTTGACCGCCCGGGTCATTGGGCCGTCGATCCAGCGGGTGCCCTGGGCGTCCAGCAGGTACCGGCCAACCAGGTCGCTGGCGGTGAGGTCTTCATGACAGGCGATGGTAACCAGAGGAACCCTGACCTCGCCTTCCCGGACCTTTTGCTTATTCTTTCCCCTGACCGTAGCAAGAGGCCGGCCCAGTCTCCAGGCCATGTACTCCACGAATCGGGTCTTGCCGCAGCCCGTGGGCCCTTTCAGCAATACCGGAATGTGCTGGTGATAGGCCGCGGTGAACAACTCGAGTTCGTCTCCCACCGTGCGGTAGTAGGGCTCGCTGCGGACCAAGAATTCCTCGATTGCGTACTCTTTATAGGTTTGTTCAACGGTATCTACCATTATGTGTGCGCTATCCTTTTTTTAACTCTGCTATCCCACAGGCTGTTGACCGTTTTCTCCAGTTGGGCTAAGTCTCCGGAATTATCCACGACCACATCGACGCGGGTCAACCGCTCCGATACGTCCATTTGGGAACCCAGGCGCTTGCGCACTTCCTCCTCACTCATCCCATTCCTGGCATAGAGCCGTTGAATCACGACATCGACCGTCGAGTCGGTGGCCCAAATCTCTTCCACCAGCGAATCCCACCCCGCTTCCAGCAGCAGGGCCGCTTCCACCACCACCACCTGGACCCCCTGGGGCCGCAGCTCATCGAGTTTGTCCGCTATCATACTCGCGATGCGCGGGTGCATGATCCGGTTCAACTCGGCGAGCCGCTCCGGGTCTGAGAAGACGATACCTCCCAATTTCCGGCGGTCGATCTCGCCGCTGTCCTGGAGTATCTCCTTCCCAAAAGCCCCGACCACTGCCTGCCAGCCTGCGGAGTTCGGGAGGTACGCTTCGTGGCCAACCAGATCAGCGTTGATCAGCGTCGCGCCCAAAGCCTGCATCAGACCGGCAACTTCGCTCTTCCCGGTTCCGATGCTGCCGGTCAGCCCAATGACTAACATGCCTTCATTGGACATTGTAATCTGGCCTCCCCGTCGCCGCCTGGCGTCCGCTTGCGGTGGGCATCGTCTCACCCATTCGTCTTTCCGGTGACTGAGCCATTCTACCAATGAGAATTGTGGTGGTCAACATCAATCGCGCGGGTTCAACGAATCAAGGGAGGCCCGGGGTGCGGCCAAAGTGGGTAGATATTCGGGCGGCGCTGCTGCTGGAGCCCGGGTGTGGCCGTCGGATTCAGGACTCGTGGGCGTCACGTCGAGCGTAGATATGAATCTCCCCCCAACGGGACCGGTATGCGTCTTGCAGATCGTGGAACATCTGTCGGTACTCTTCGGTTTCGATTGGACTGGTGGTCATGATGACCGCGTCTTCTCGATTGTCGGAGTAGTAGGCTTTCCGGATACCCACCGACGCGAACCCGTACTTCTTGTACAGCTTTTGGGCGATGAAGTTGGAGACCCGGGCCTCCAGCGTCATGACTCTGGAGCCGTACTCAATCGCCGCCCGCAGAGATCCGATGAGCAGAAGCTCACCGATGCCCCGGCCTCGGAGTTCCTCTCGCACCGCGATCTCGGTGATATGAGCCTCGTCCCCTTGATACCAGACGCTCACATAACCGACCACCGGCGAGGCCGGTGAACCGCCAGACCGACCCCTGCGAACGAGGCTTCCAACACCTCGGAGCAAGTGGTTCCATGGGTAGGAGGATTCCCCGCCGGCTCCGGGTTCCGCCGGGCCCGGCTCCGCAGTCGTTAGGTCATCGCAAGCCACGAGGTAGCTGGCGTAGCGGTTGTTGATCTCCCGCTTGAACGGCGTGGTCATCCACAGAGGAGAGAAAGCCTCTTTTTCGATTTCAACGACCTGGACGATATCATCGGCACGCAAGCGCCGAACCGTGACGTTCATGGGTAGCCTGGTCCCACTTTTCTAGGATTAATATTCGACCTTCGGGCCAATGATTTTAACATAACTCGTACGTTTAGCAGCTATAGGGCGCCTGTCGAATCCTATATAATAGGCTGAACGGATTCCACGGCACGGTGGTGCGCGAAGGCCCTGGAGCGCCGGCACCGGCCGGTGGTCCTGCCACCGGAGAAAGGAGATGACCGTTCCACTCTTTCGGCGGAGGTGGACCCGGATGGCGGCCTTTGGATTGGCCGTCTTGATGGGCCTGTTGATAGCATGCGGCGGTGAGGCAGCGGCACCTACCCCGGTGGCAACGGTTTCACCCGCTCCGACCCTTTTGCCCACGGCTAGCCCGGCGCCCACCAACACACCCGCTCCCACAACGGCTCCGGTATCCACCCCGGTTGTCGAGCCCCTTCCGACGCCCACGACTGCCCCCACCCCGCTCTCGCCATCCACGCCTGGCCCCATGCCTTTGCCGCGGGCCGCAGAGCTGGAGCTAGAGGTTATGTCTCCCGCCGAGGACGCGGTGGTGAATTCCGATTCGGTTACGGTGGCGGGACTGACATCACCCGACGCCACGGTCAGCGTCAACGGGGTCCTGGTCACCCCCGACGTTCAGGGCCGTTTCGCCATCGATTTGTCGATGTCTTTGCGGGACAATCCGTTGTCGATTGAGGTGATTGCCACGTCGGTGGCCGGCGAGCGACGGTCGGTGGTCCGCACGGTTATTTTCATCCCCTGACACGGTAGAGGAAACCCAAGTATGCGGAAGCTAGCTCTTCTGGCGCTGTACACCGGGCTTTTGCTGGGGCTGACGCCCACTGCGGTTGCCGCCGGGAACCTTCGGCAATCGGGCCAGCAGGGCCTATTCGGCACGGTTTCCGCGGTGTCAACGGACCATCCCAGGGCCGTCGCCGGGGAGACGGACATCACGCTGGATACCGCTTCGGGACCCGTGGAAATAACCGCCAACCCGGGGACTGTCGTCCGCATACCGGGCTGGGAGACGGCCACGGTGGATTCCATTGCCGTTGGGGAATCGGTGGCGGTTTTGACCTCCGGCGGTCAGGCCCTGAACATACTGGTCCGGACTCCCCTGCCGGTGCGGACGGGTCACTTTACGGGGGTGGTGACCGCGTTGGATGACGACGGCACTATCGGCATCCAAGACCAAGAGGGCGGCCATCTGTCGGCCCCGGCCCTGAGTGATATGCCGGGCCTCCGCCTGGGTGAGTTGGTAACCGCCGTGGTGGAGCAGGACCTGCCCACCGGGGGCCTGTTGATTACCGGACTGGACCGAGCCATCGACAGCCTGAAGCGGATCGAGGCTGCCCTGGACCGGGCTCACCAGTCCAACGCAACCACCAACCTGGCGTCCTTGCAGCGGCGGCTGGCCGAGAACAGCGCCCGCCACCTGACCACCCTCGAGCATGCGTCTCAAAAGCTGGCCCCTTCCCTTCGGGGCCGGGCCCGGCAGGAGCTGGAATCGGTGCTCGGGAGCTACGCCTCCGTGTTTTCCCGGTCCGGCGTCGGCACGCCCAAGGCGGAGGCGAGAGGCATCATCACCTCCATCGACGGGCGGAGCCGGAAGGTGACGATCAGCCCCCCCGGCCTGGAGCCGGTGGAGGTAGCTATCACCGGTGAAACCAGCATCGAGTTTCCGGGGCGCCAGGGCCGGTTCGATCAACTGGACCTGGCCAGTCGAGTAACGGTCCGGTACGAAGTCGAGACCGGGTCGGCCAGCCGGGTCCGAGTGTTGCTGACCGAGACCCTGGGGGCCGGCCCCGCCGGCGTGCTCCTGTCCATAGTCCAACGGGGGGAGATAACCGGCACCGTCACCGGGCTTGACCTGGGCGCCGGGTCGCCCACCGTCACGGTGCGCGACCCGGTAGACGGCAAGACGATGGAGCTAGCCGTTTCCGAGGACAGCATAATAATGGCCGGCGGTAATCCCGTGGAGGTCTCGACCCTTGCGGACGCCGGTGTGGCGGTCAGCTTCGACCTGGAGTCATCCTCCATAATTGTGCTGGATACCCATGACCTCGTACCTTCCGAGGCAACGGTATCCGGAGTGGTCCAGAGCTTTATTCCCAAGACCATGCCCGGCAACGTCTCCGTCCTCACCCCCGCCGGCAGGTTGCAGACGTTCAACCATACCGAGGAGATGGTAATCCGGCGCGACGGCCGCCGAGTGACCATCAGCCAGGTCCGTCTGGGCGACCTGGTCCGGCCCAATACCCGATACCGGGCAGGGCCTGAAGGCAGTGGCGGCGCGGCGGGAGACCTGGTGCTGCTGAGCTTAAGGTCGGTCAGTAGCGCGCGGGTGCATGGCACCATCCGGGGGGTCGCCCTCGCGCCGGGAGGAGAGACTCGGTTGACCCTGACCAATAATTGGCTGGAACTGGTCAGCTTGTTGGTCACCGACGACACCCAGATCGTCAGCCAGGGAAAACCCGTGGCGGCCGGCGGCCTGGCGGCGGGCCAGCGGGTCCTGTCCGGCGCCTTCGACCCAATCTCCACCGAGGCGGTGCGGCTGGTGCTGGGGCCGCCCAAGGCTCTCCGGGTAAGAGGGGAGATCACCGAGGTCGACGAAAACCTATCGGCCATCACCATCGCCCCTCGCCGGGGTGATCCGGTGCGGCTGCTCGTCCTGGAATCCACCCCCGTCCGGATAAACCTCCGGGGGAACCCGGACCCCCGTTTTGGCGACTTGCTGGTCGGCCAGCGGGTGCTGGCTGGTTTTTACGACGCGGGCTCCTTGGAAGCCCTCAGGCTGTTGATAGACTAGCGGGCCCCAGCCCCCTGGCAAGTACCCGGCGCTCATCCTCGCCCGCAGATGCGTCCGCATAACCCGTATGTTGTAGCGGTCTCAGGTTATCCCCTCGAGGATAGCGGACTAGTACCGGGAGCGGTTCGTTTGCTGCTTTGGAGAAGACCCCTATCCTGGCCTTCCCCCTTCGTAAGGTGAAAGAAACTGGCCCTCTCTCCCTTACGAAGGACCTTGCCTCAAAAGCACTCAGGAGTATGTCACCCCGAGTGAAGCGAGGGGTCTGGGGTGGTGGGTCTTGGCTGCCACCGAGGAACCCCGCACCAGATTCCTCGTCGCTTCGCTCCTCGGAATGACAGTTTTGAGGCAAAGCCTAGTGAATGGGGAGAGTTGGAGTGGGGGTCAATTCGTGTCCACCAGGTTCATGGTGGAGTGGCGCCACGTTTGGCCTTCAACTTTGGACGAGGGTTGGAGAGCCGGCCGGGGGGTCCGGCCAGACCCGAACTCTTCCGTAGACCCCGTCGTATCCGGGGTCGATCCGGACATCGCCTGCCCGAGCCCTTATTACTGCTTGGGCCAGCCGCTCTCCGGCCACCCTCTCCAGGTCCGCGGCTGTCGCCCCGGTTAGCACCTGAAGCTCGCTGCCCAGCTCCTGGGAAATCCGCCGGTACTCGGCTCCCACCCGTTTGGTGGCTGTCCCCTGCCCCAGCGTTTCGGCGATAATCTCCTGAAGAGGCACCAAACGGATGAAGGGTGGGCGGGCTCCTTCATGCCGAACGAATCCGTCTCTGACGGTGGATGTTTCCCGGCCGCCATCTGCCATCCTCTGAGCGCGGCTCAACACCCCGAGGGTCAACGGACGGCGGCACACGGGGCACCGGCCGCCCAGGCGGCGGGTATCCTCCGGAGACTGACGCACCCCGCACTTACGGTGACCGTCATAGTGGTACTTGCCCTCCTGGGGGTAAAACTCCGCGGTATAGGCGATCCGCTGGTTTGCCAGAGCTTCGGACAGGCCCCGGTAGGAGAGTTCGCCTTCGAACACCGTTAGCTCCCGGCCCAACTTCGGAAGGGAGTGGGCGTCGGAAAAAGAGACGATGGTCTTTTGGTCCATCTCCCGGATGGGCCACATCATGGCCGGGTCGCTGGATAGGCCCGTCTCCAGGGCGTGGATGTTGGGGGTCAGGTCCTGGAAGCACTCCTTAAGGCTATCGAAGCCCGATTTAGAGCCGAACACGCCGAACCAGGGGGTCCACACGTGGGCCGGGATGACCATGCAGTCGGGGTTGACCTCCAGGACCAGGGCGGTGAAATCGCGAGCCGACAGGCTCAGGGTAGGGCGGCCATTCGATTCCAGCTTGTTCTTCCCCGCTGCCAGGGCCAGGTTGAGCCGGTCCACGGTATCGAAATCCGGGGCGAACAGCAGCAGGTGTACCCTTCGAGACCTGCCTCCTTGTCGATAGATGCAGCAGACCTCGGTGCCCAGCACGAAGTGAACGCCCTTGAACCCGTAAAGGCCGGAGCCGGTGGGAGTCAGCTTCCGGCGCAGCTCTCCGTACCAAACCGGATGGGTGAAATCGCCGCAGGCCAGCAGATCGATGCCCTTGAGCTTGGCCCAAGCGGACAGGTTTTCCAGAGTCAGGTTCTTGCTGCAGGCGTAGGCGTAAGGGGAGTGAAGATGAAGGTCGGCTGCGTAGCCCATGCAGCCAGTCTAGCACGGCCCTCGTGTCAGAAAGCGGTGGTTTTCGGCCGCGTGTCACTGAATCACTTGACCGCCGGGACAGGCCCAATTATCCTGTATGTCTGCGAAATGCGCCGGCGCCCGAGCAGCCGGACTGTCAGCGGCCCGCCCGTTGGACCGGCGATCGGAAGGGACAGGGCGGGCGAGACCAGCAGTGAGGAGTCGACGATGACCATCAGTATTTCATCGGTATCCCAGCTGAAACCCATGGCCGACCGGCTAGTCGTTCGGCCCGCAAAACAGGAGGGCGTGACCAAGGGCGGCATCTTCTTGCCCGATTCGGCTCAAGAGCGGCCCCAGGAAGGTGAAGTGGTGGCGGTCGGTCCCGGCCGGTACTCGAAAACAGGGAAGAGGCTGGCGGTGGGAATCACGGTGGGCGACAAGATTATCTACTCCAAGTACGCGGGCACCGAGATTCAAGTGGAAGACGAAGAACTCTTGGTCATCGGAGCCAACGACGTGCTGGCTAAGATTTCCTGAGCTATATAGTTTTATCGATCGCAGGAGGAATGGGAAGAATGCCGGCAAAGCAGATAACACGCGACGAAGAGTCTCGAAGAGCGTTGATGCAGGGTATCGATGCCGTGGCGAACGCGGTGAAGCTCACACTGGGCCCAAAAGGGTTGAACGTAATCCTGGAGAAGAAGTGGGGGGCTCCGGTTGTGACCAACGACGGAGTGGCTATCGCCAAGGAAGTGGACCTGCCTGACCCCTTCCAGAACATGGGGGCCCAGCTCATAAAAGAGGCCGCCTCGAAGACCAGTGATGCGGCCGGAGACGGCACCACGACGGCCGCCATCTTGACCCAGGCCATCGTCCGGGAAGGGATGAAGAACGTGACCGCCGGGGCCGACCCGATGGCCCTCAAGCGAGGTATCGACAAAGGGGTGGAGGTGCTGGTGGCGGAGCTGAAGAAGAACGCGATTACCGTGGAGGGGCGAGACCAAAAGGCCCAGATAGCATCCATCTCGGCCAACGACCGAGACATTGGGAACCTCCTGGGGGATACCATCGACCGCGTCGGCGGAGATGGCGTGATCACCATCGAGGAAGGCAAGGGTATCGAGTCGGAAACCGAATACGTCGATGGAATGAGTTTCGACCGAGGCTACATCAGCCCCTACTTCGTCACCAACCCTGAGCGTATGCAAACTGACATCGAAGACCCCTTCATTCTGATCATCGACAAGAAGATCTCTTCCGTCGCCGAACTTGTGCCACTGCTGGAGAAGACCCTGCAAGTTTCGAAAAACCTGGTGATCATCGGCGAAGATGTGGACGGGGAGGCTCTGGCCGTCCTGGTCGTGAACAAGCTCCGCGGTACGATGAATTGCGTGGCGGTCAAGGCCCCGGGCTTCGGGGATAGGCGCAAGGCCATGCTGGAGGACATAGCCGTACTTACCGGCGGCCAGATCATCTCTGAAGAGCAGGGCCGCAAGCTTGACTCGGCTACCGTAGCCGACCTGGGCCGGGCCAGAAGGGTGGAATCCACCAAAGACAAGACGACGATTATTGAAGGTAGGGGCTCGCAGGACCTGATCAAGGCGAGGAAGGAGCAGATCAAGGTCCAGATCGAGGAGACCACCTCGGACTACGATAAGGAGAAACTCCAAGAGCGCCTCGCCAAATTGTCCGGGGGCGTGGCGATTATCAAGGTGGGGGCTGCCACCGAGCCCGAACTCAAGGAGCGCAAGCGACGCGTGGAAAACGCCCTGGCCGCTACCCAGGCTGCGGTCGAGGAGGGCGTGGTCCCCGGTGGCGGGGTGGCCTACGTACGCGCGCTGCCGGCACTGGACAGCCTCAATCTAACGGGCGACGCGGCCACGGCCATAGACATTCTCAAGCATGCCCTGGTGGCGCCCCTGCGGACAATCGCCTCCAACGCCGGGCAAGAGGAGGCCGTGGTGCTGAACCAGGTGCGCGAGAGCCGGGTCCCCAATTTTGGGTTCGACGCACAGGGCAATAACTACGGCGACCTGGTGGCCAAAGGCATAATCGATCCGGCCAAAGTGCTCCGGATAGCCCTGCAGAACGCGGCCAGCGTCGCCAGCATGGTCCTGACTACCGAGTCACTTGTTACCGAAGAAAAGAACAAGGACGCGGAAGCAGGGCATCAGCATATGCACTAGGCGGCCGGTGGGCGGGTGAGAAGGCGTGCGCTAAGGATTATGTCAACGGACCCCACTTGCTTCCAGAGCAGAGGAGGAAACCATGGCGGACCTGGCGATGCTTGACAGGGCCTTTCACGGCATCATGAGCCGATTCGTGGATACCGGCCGGGCGCCCCACTACACGGAGCTAGCCGCCAGCCTGGGGCTTCCGCTGGAGGAAGGGCGCCAGGTGCTTCACGACCTGATAAACTCCGGGATCCCAGCCTGGCTTCACCCCGGAACCGACTACATCGTCTCCTTTGCCCCATTCAACAACATGCCCACCCAGTACCGCATCACCGTGGATGGCCAGCAGAAGTGGTTCGCCCAATGAGGGTTCGAGGCGCTGGCGGTCCGCTGGCTGTTTCCCGGGAAGACTGTCCGTGTAGATGCCCCGTGTCTGGACTGCGGTGAGCCCATCGCCATCGAGATGCGGGATGAGCAGGTGGTGTCGGCCAGCCCGAATGGGATAGTGGGTTACACCAACGCCGAAGTAGGCGGATCACCCGAGACCCGCCCCACCCGTTGAGCCGGCATGAACCTCTTCCAGTCGGAAGAGCACGCCCGTAGCTGGTCCGGGTTCGACCCTGCCTTTGAAGAGACCCTTCAGCCGCTGGCTTATTGGGTGGAGCGGTTCAGCGCGGAGAGGCATCGGGAGCGCGGTGCCCTGGCTTACATGTCCCGCCGCGCCGCCGGAGAGTTCTAGGAAGGAGACACCATGGCCGTGAGAGGCGAGGAGCGCTTCGACGTTATCGTGGCGGGGGCGGGGAACGCCGCCATGTGCGCCGCCTTGGCAGCCCGGGAGGAGGGGGCGCGGGTCCTGGTGCTTGAGAAGGCGCCTTACGAGGAGCGGGGCGGAA
>CAJWBT010000041.1 GCA_913020235.1 uncultured Chloroflexota bacterium | reverse complement strand
CCCACGATCTCAGCCTTGACAGGGCTGCATGTTAACCGCTACACCACCGGGCCAGTCCAATAAGCCAGGCAAACGATGTCCCTGGCCTCCTGAGTGTATGATTTTCCAATTAGGGTGTCAAGCGCACCGGCCGGACGTGGCCCGGTGCTCCCAGCCGTTGGTCAGGCGCCGCGGCCTAGCCGTGGTCCTACGGCAGCGCCTCCCCACCCGTGCCCTCCTTGATCTTGCTGGCAACGAACTCGCCGTAGCCGACGACGACCTCCATTGACACCTCTTTGCCGGGCTCCAACACGGTCTTCACCCAGGTAAGCGCTTCCACCGCGATCTTCTCGCCGTTCACAACCAACGCCAGGAGATTGAAGTCGGGGTCCAGCACCATCACTTCGATCGTACCCACGAGATCAAACTTGAACGGAGCCGTCCTCTTCGATTTGGAACTACCAGCCTCAACTGTCCTGGCTACAAGGGCGCCTTCGCTGACGCCTCCCTTGATCTCCACGGGAGCCCCCACTTCAATAGTACCCCCTAGCTTGGTGAAAGCGCCTATCGCTACCTCGACGCCGTTGACCGAGATGGCCTCCATTTGTCCTTCGGTGTCCAGCCGAAGCGCCTCTATTGCGCCCTCGATCTGGACCTCGGCCGTTTCGGACAGCCCCAAACCGGCTATGCTTTCCACCTTGCTGGCCAAGAATGCGCCGTTGCTGACGATTGCCTTGGCTGAAACCTCGGCCCCCGGCTCCATTGTGCCTTCAACTTTGGTTAGGGCTCCCACGCTGAGTGTCAGACCGTCGATCTCCACGCTCTCGATGTTTCCCGCTGTGTCGCGGTTGACCCGCTCGATAACCCCCTCGACCTTGACCTCGGTGCCGCTGGCGGTTGCCGCCCTACCCTGTCCCGTGAGTTCTTGGGCGCTAACCGAGCCATCCGGGAGCAGAACGCCTTCCAGCTTGATCAGCGAACCTACTAACAACTCCCCCTTGGTCTCCGACAAGGCGCTAACGGCAACCTTGATACCGTTGACCACCAGGGTGTGGTTCTCATCGTCGATCGATTCCAGGGTGCCCTCAATCTGCACATTACCGGCCGGCGGGATATCCTCGGCATCCACCTTCCCCAGGCTGTCGACCTCTTCGGCCAGGAGGGAGCCGTCCTTCTGCAGCAGGGCCTCGACCTCCACGACATCGCCCACTTGGACGCCGTCTTCCAGCTCGGTCAAAGCGCCCAGGATCACGCGATACCCGTCGACAATGAGGGTACCGTCAACCAGGATTTCTTCGACGGTGCCCTGGAGCTTCGCGTCCTTCTTCCCCTGGCTTGGGCCCCCCTTGTCGGCCTCCACCTTAACGGCCCGTAGAGAGCCGCCCTTCCCCCGGAGAGCTTCCACGGCGATCCGCCGGCCCACCGCCGGGCTTCCTTCAAGTCGGGTCAGGGAATCCACGGCCACGCGCATGCCGTTGACGATCCAGTTCCCCACCGCGTCCGAACCCAGGAAGGTCCCCTTCAGTGTCACTTCGTCCGCGTCTTTGCCGCCCCTTCCAAAGAGCCCTTTGTTCTCCACTTCCCGCGCCAGCAGGGAACCATCCTCTTGGAAAACGGCACGTACCTTCACCTGCTGGCCCACCGGAGGCAAGCCATCGGTGTCGGTGCCCGGGCCAATCGATACCCGGATCGGGCCAACGAGCCAGTTCCCTTCGTCGTCCACCCCATCAAAGGAACCTTCCAGGCTCATAGTGCCAGGCACCAGGCCACCATCGTCCTCCTCTTCCACCTCCAGGGCTATGATGGAGCCATCCGGTTTCAGCACCGCCTTGATGTTCACCTGCTGGCCGACTACAAGGCCTGCCGCGATCTCGGTATCCGCGTCAACGGCCACCGAAGTCCCGTCGATGATCAGGTTGCTGTCCTGGTCGAGGCCTTCGAACCCCCCCCGGATATCCAGACTCGTTTGGCCTTTCGCAGAGTCCGCTGCCGTCGGCTCTTCCGGTGCATCTGGGCCCTCAAGTGTGGGCTTCCCGGAGGTCACATTTATCTCCCGGGCTTCAAGGGGTGCTCCGCCAACTACCGGGTCCCCGACGGTCCCCACCACCACGAAAGACCCCTCAGCCAGGTCCGTTTCGCCTTTGTAAAAGCGAATAGTGGTACTTGAAGTGAAAAGCAGCGTGATGGGCCCTGCCGCCCCTCCCGGTGGCTGAAGCGTTATCTCGGAGTCAGAAACTGCTGTGACCACCCCCGGTACGTGCCGGTACCGAGTCTTTTCCGGGATCAGGAAAATCTGGCCCTCGGCGGGGTCGCCGTCCGCCTCGCTGAGGGACACGGCGACCACGTCGCCCTCAGCCAGGTCCGTAATGTCGGCGTCACTCTTTTGGGGCAGGCGGATGATGGTCTCAGCGGTAACCGGCACCTCCACGGTCTCAGTGTCGGTACTCACCAACAAGAAGTCTTCTCCAACGGAAACAACGGTCCCGAAGAAGTCCCTGGAGGTCGGCGCGGTCGCATCCGGCGCCGGCTCGGGGGTGGGTGCAGGGGTGGGCCCGGCCCCGGATGTGTACGTGCCGCCGGCCGCACAAGGAGACGCGGATGGGAACAGAAGGACCCCGGCGATCCGTCCGCCCGTGGCCGAATCGTGGGCCAGATCGAAGGGCAATTCCGTCGAATCAGCGACGATTGCCGGCGAGCCCCAGCCAGCGGAGATTGCGTCGACCGAGGAGACATCGAACGAACCGATCTGGTCCGATACCAGGTGCGTGCCCGGAGGGAACTCTGAAAGGGTGTCGGTGCAAGCCGTTTCGCCGGGCGGCAATGGGTTGACCTGGGAGAGAAATGAGCCCGCGTACCGGAACTTGTGCGCCGTACCGCCCGGTGGAGCATCGAAACCCACCTCGGCCGTAGTGATGGCCGACGGTCCAGTATTTTTCAGGACGACCACCTTGGCGCCCAGACTCTCGCGCGCCGCTGCCGTCTTCACCACGCGGAAATCACGGATCCCCGCAAGGGAACCGGTCCATCCGGCGATGACGAAGCCTCCATCAGTGGTTTGCTGCACCGCCTGGGCACCCGAAGACTCCCCATACGTTTCGTTCCATTCCTCGCTTCCGGATGCGTCCGTCTTCACCACCCAGAAATGGTCACCGTCCGGGGAAGACTCGCTCCATCCGGCAAGAACGTATCCTCCATCCGCGGTCTGGCGGACGGCATGGGCCACGTCCCTTGTGGTACCTCCGAAGGTCCTGTTCCACTCCTCATTACCGGAGGCGTCCGTCTTTACAAGCCAGAAATCGGCGAAACCCGCCCCGGAGGACCAGGTAAAGCCGGCCAGGATGTAACCACCGTCCGCCGTCTGCTGAACATCGCGGGCCTCATCGATCAGGGGGCCGCCGAAGGTCTTGTTCCACTCCTCATCTCCGGCGGCGTCCGTCTTCACCAGCCAGAAATCGCTGGCGCCAGCGCCCTGAGAGTCCGTCTTGCCGGCAAGGACATAGCCTCCGTCCGCCGTTGGCCGAACGGCATAGGCCTGATCGTGCGAGGTGCCGCCAAATTGGCGGTCCCACTGGTACTCCCCGGTCACGTCGGTCTTGACCAGCCAGAAGTCGTTGCTGGGACCGGCCATGGTCCAGCCAGCCAGGATATAGCCCCCGTCACCGGTCTCTTGGACGGCATGGGCCTCGTCGAGCGTAGGAAGGTCCAAGACCCCGGGAAGCTCGGTATTGCCGAACCGCTGGTTCCACAACTCGCTTCCAGACGCATCGGTCTTGACCAGCCAGAAATCGCTCTTCACCGCTGAGCCTGTCCGGAAAGAGTGGGTCTCGCCCGCCACAACGAAGCCTCCATCACCGGTCTGCTGGACATCGTAGGCGACGTCGTCCCCCGGGCCGCCGAAGGTCTGGCTCCATTCAGAGGTCCCGCCGGCGTTGAGCTTCACCAGCCAGGCGTCGCGGCCACCCGCGCCGAAGGTGCGGGTCTCTCCGACTACAATGAAGCCGCCATCGGCCGTTTGTTGGACGGCGTAGGCTACCTCGTCATTGGCGCCGCCGAAGGTCCCGTCCCAATCCGCGTAGGGTTGGGCCGCCACGCTGCCGGCGAACAGGCCCAGGCCAAGGAGCCCTATCCCGATCAAACCCAAGGGAGGCACCAGGCGCCTGCGCCATCGATTTCGGTTGTTGCCACCGCCCATGCGGTCGTCTCCTGGTAGGATTGCATTCATCTCGGTCAGCCAATCCTCAGCATCACATGAGAAACGTTACCAGTGTGTTACGCATCACGCTTGATAGCGCTTCCCAGCAGGTTGCTTTGGCCGTTTACGGCCGGTAGATTACCGCGATTACAGTGCTCAGGACCCTCCCATCGTTGTTGGTGGCCACAACATCGATGATGTTGGGGCCCGGGCTCAGGAATAGGATGGTGGAGAAGAATCCAAGCTCATCCACCGGTACCGAAACCCCGTTAATGCTGGTAATCGCCTCTGGCCCAGTGCGGCCGGAGAGGCGAATGGAGCGCTCGGGCACGATGCTCTGGTCCTCCGGCTCGGTAACGAAGAGCAGAAACGGCTGGGGAGGAAGGGCCAGAGAGGTGATTCTCAGGGATTTGCTTTCCCGGTTCCCCTTGGAATCCCTGGCGACCACGTGGATGACGTTGATCCCCGGAATGAGGGTGATCTCCTCCTGAAATCTTCCGCCCTCACCCACCGAGGCCGTCAGGTCTTCGATGGTGACCGATGCCCCAGGCGTGGTGACACCGTGGACCACGACGGCGTTGCCGCTCACAGTGCTTCCGTCCGCCGGAGCCCGCACGTCGAGGAGCAGCCGTGGAGCCGGCCCAGCCGTGGGCGGTGGCGTGGCGGTCGGAGGCAAACTGGGTGTCGCCGTTGGGGCAGCCGTGGGATTTGGAGTAGGTCTGGTGGTTGGAGTGGGAGCCGGCACCGTGGTAGAAGTGGGGGCTGGAGTCACGGTTGGGCGCGGTACCGGATTGGAGGTCGATGTCGGGACCGGCGTTGCCGGCGAGATGGTGGCGGTCGTGGTCGCTTCTCGCGCCACTTCCTGGACGCACCCGGCGAACACCAGGATCAGTCCAGCCAATGCGAGACTCAGCGACGTGCGAACTCGGTTCACAGGTGATCTCCCGGGCGAATGGGCACTCTTAGCCGAAGGCCAAGCCCGACACGGTTACCGCAGCGTCACTCACGGGGCCTCCAAAGGTAAGCCCACGAGGAATGCGCAGTAATGTTCCGAGTCCGGCGTGGTGGCGCTTTCGGTGGTGCTTTCAATGGTGATGTCACCGCCGCTCCGCTTGGCCAAGGTCCGTGCGATAAAAAGCCCCAGGCCGGAGCTGGTCTTCTCTTCCCTCCTTGCAACCTGGGGCGTCCACCCGTGATCGAAGATGTGAGGCTGGTATTGAGACGCGACACCAGGGCCATCGTCCCAGACCCGGATAAAGAAGTGGCTCGGGTTCATGCTGAGCTTTATCTCTATGTGGGTGGAGGCGAACCGGACCGCGTTGTCCACCAGATTGACCACGATGTGTTCGATGGCGGCGCTGTCGGAGTACACGATGCCGAACTCCTGCGGTTCAGCCCACCAGCTGATCTCTTTGCTGGACTCGTCGGCGACAGGGGTATACCGGTCGACGATTCTCCGCACGACCTCGGCGGGCTCCACGGGCTCGCGTTGCGCGGGCGTGTCCGGCGCCTCCAGTTGTACCAGCACCTGAACGTTCGACATCATCAGCCGGAAGTTCGGCGCCTGCCGCTCTATTTCATCGAGCAACTCCTGGACCTCCGGTCCGCTCAGGGCTCCCGAGGATCGCAAAACAGCCCTCAGCTCCCGTTCTTTCCCCAGGATCCTCCTGAGCGGCCTGCCCAGGTCATGGTCAAACATTTGGAAGTACTGCTGGGTCACCCGGCTCCAACGCGGGTCCACGGCGCTTTCTTCGGCGACGGCGCCGTCCCGGAGGGAGGCCACGTCGGGAATCACGTAGGAGGTGGAGACGACGCCAAGCCCGGCCACCAACAACATGGCCCCGATATAGCTGAGGGGCTCGATGCCCCACAGGGTATCGAAGAGACTGTTTCCGATGATCGGAGCGACAACAAGGAGGATGATGCCACCGAGGACGAGCACGCCTCCAGCCATCTTGATCCCGGTTTGTATCCGACTCCTGCTAAGCAATGCCTTTGGCCTCGTTGCACGGAGCACCGTGAAACACAGAATTCATGAACGGCCTTCGCCCACCAGCGGGCCTCCCGGCGGGAAAGGAGCCGGGGGTGAGTGGGCTGATCTGGCGGTAAGGGCTCAACTTTTTGGCGGGACCAACCGGTATCCCTGATCCCGAATGTTAATGATGAGTTCCCCGGGTCCGAAGCGCAGGCCCAAGGCCTTGCCGATAGCATCCTTGATCTCCCTTATCCTTACCCGCAAGGAGGCCCGGGGGTCATCGCCTCCCGAGTAGCGCTCCAGCCTGCCAAAGGGCACCAACTCGCCCGGGCTTCGGTACCAGGTCCCGGCCAGCTCCCGTAGAATCTCGAACTTCATCCCTTGGATTTCGCCCACCGGCTCGACATCGTCGCCGACCTTGACGTACAGGACCTTCACGCCCGCGTCCAAGAGGATTCTGTCCCCAATGGGGATCTTGTCCGGCGTGGTGCCGATCAGGCGGCGGAGCCGCAGCACCACCTCCTCGGGGCTGGCCAGCTTGTCGATAAAGTCCACGGGGGCATTCCATTTCAGAGTCCCCCGCACCGCCGTTTCCCGGTCCGGGCCTTGAGCGTACTGGGTGAACATCAGAATGGGCAGTTTGGGGTGCCGCTCGACAATCGATCGGAGAATCGCCAGTCCCAGAAAACGGTCGTCCCGGTGTTCCCCAAAGCGCACGTCCAGCAGAACGCCATCCGGTTGTTCTTCTTCAACGGCGTACAGCGCCGCCGCCTCGAACTCCTCCCCCAGCGACCACCGGGTCTCCGGTTGGACCACGACCGGCTGCCAGCCTTCCTGCTCCAGTCGGCGTCCAACGGCCCTCACGATGGCCGATTCCCATTCATCGTCGACGATGAGGATCTTCCGCTGCTGACCGGCCTGGTTCATATTGGCCACCACGCTCCTTGCCCATATCTTACCAAATGCCGGCCGGTTCGTGGTCTACCTGCGCTTCGTTCCCAATGAATAATGAACTCGTGAATGGATGGAGGAAGGCGAACAGCAAGAGATGAACGCGCCGCACCAGGGAGAGTCCTGGGGGTGGACCCGGCGGCAAAGCCGGGCTTGCCGAGGCCTTCGTCTCCGGTGGCCTCGATGACCCGGTTCATCAGGGGGGCTGAGACATCTTGGACGCGACGGCAGAGTAGGCAAGCCCAGGGTGAGCCTGCGGCGTCAACAACACCGTGAACCCCGGCCGCCCCCGGTCCAGGCCGGCGGGGCCGGTCCGCTGGGTAGCTTCAGCTGTCGTCCCGTTCGTCCGGGGTATTCTTCAGAATATCTTCCAACGTTTTGTCCAGGGTCGGGCCCAGATCGACGGCTTCCACGAAGGGGTTGTACTCGTATTCGGACCGGACCCGGTCAATGATCTCTCTGGCCCCTGGACTTGAGGATCCGATTCCATCCAGGGTCTCCTCCAACTTGCGAGACTCGGCCTCGCCCATCGCGTGCAACTCCGTCAGGCTCAGGTCCAGCTTGAACATGGACTTGAGCCTTCGCATGATGTCGTAGAAGGACCGGTGGTCCTGGGATATGCCCACGGGGTCGTTGTCGGTACTCAAGAAAGGGTACATGGGAGCCATCGCCCCGAGCCGGACTACCTCGAATTGGGGATATTGGTAGTGGGCCATGCTAACCAGCGCCATTCCGATGGTCGGACCGCTCCGGCTGTTGCTGCCGTAGTTGGAAAACCGGACGCCGAATTTCTGTAACGACTCCTTCATGTGAGCATGACTGTAGATGCAGCTGACGCTCCTTTCCAGGTCGGGCGGAGCCGCACCGTTGTACCCTTCGACGGCCACGGTCTTAGAGATTCCCAGCTCCTTTAGCGCCTGAAAAAAAGCCTGTCCGTACAGGTCGATTCGAAACCAGGGTTCCTCTCCCAGGAATAAGATCAGCCCGTTTCCCGCATCGTAGAAGTTGTTCGCACGATACATATTCCTGGTCGGCAGCCCTTCTTGGAACACCACTCTTGGCCGGTATATGTCGTGGGTTCCCGGCACCTGAAAGGGGTAGCACATCTTGGAAACCTGCGGTCCCATCTCTCCGATGCGCCGGGCCTGAAAGTGGTCGATCAAGTACCGCGGCAAACCGCTGGAGATCTCGCCGCCGTCGGACCACTGCCGCCGCCAACCGGCAATCATGTGCCGGGCTGGAGGCGTTTCCGTAAGCGCCAATAACTCGTCAGTCATCGGGCGTCACTCCTGTATAGCTCGGGGCGGGCTCGGCGCTCCTCACCAGTGCCAGCCGGCAAGTCTGGGGCGTGATCAGGCGGCTGCCCCACGCGGCTTGCTTTGCCTGCCGGATATTACGGCAACCGGACCGCTCACCGGGCTCAAAGCCCGCAATCCGGCATATTTTGCCTCAACAATGAAGCTCAGATTTCATTTTGACAGAGGCCTTCCCCAAACGCAAACCAGGGCGGTCATGGTCATGATGTGACGGCAGCGCCGGCGGCCGATTCATCGAGAATCGTGGACCACGGCGCCGCCGCACCCCCTTGTAGCGGCCCTAGACGATGGTTACCACGTCCCCACGCTTGTAACCGTAGGTATGCCCCACGGGGAGGACGCCAGCTGGCGGTCGCCCGGAGCGGCGGAGGACAGGTGTCAGGCGGGAGCCGATACAGGATTGTCGTCCGCGAGGAACCAAGGCATCATTATGGCTTCGTGTGGCCAAAGGAACTCGAATCCGGCCTCAAGTGCATACTTCTTGTCCAGATCTTCTCTATCGCCAATATGGTAGTAGACATCCGCCTCGAACTTTGCCATTACATCAGGGAGCATCTGTTTCGAGACGACAAAATCTACCGGGATATTGTGCCGGTCCCAGATGGCTTGCTGTCCGCTCATCGGGCGATCAGAACAACTGCCAATCAGGAACCCCTTCTCCTGGGCTCTCCTCACCATGTCCATGGTCAGAACGCCAGGGGGGTCGCCTACCTCCAAGGTACCGTCGATGTCAAAACTTATCAGTATCACCAATTAGGTTCCTCTCTCTTTTGTGTGGCAGCCCTTGCGACCGGTTGGAGATAGCGTTCCAGGCGGCCCCCGCAGAGCCTAGTCGGGTGTGGCGCTCCAAACGGTAAAGTTGCCGCCCATCGGCATGGGACCGCCGGAGACGGCGATCTCAGGCTTTACCCCCGTGACCTGTCGAGCGCCCGCCCGTCCCTGCAACTGCTGGATGCAGTCGGTGTGCATCCAGAAACGGCTGCGGCCGCTGCCGATGTTGCCACCGCTGGGAAGAATGGGGCTGGGCCCTTCAATGCTGATATCGGTCTGGTAGAAATCCAGGGCGTCCCCAAGCTTCATACCCCGGTAGCCAAGGCCCTCTATGTGAAACTGGTGGAACAGGGTGAAGCCGTCATACATGTTTTCGAATGAGAGATCGGCTGCGGTGATTCCGGCGCCCTCGAAGATCTTCCTCCCGGTGCTGCCGGTTTCCGCCTGGACCTCTTCCAGGGTTGGAGTGAGGCTCCTGGGCGTGCCCCTGCTCGACGCATGGTTGAGGATGTAAACGGGCTTCTGCTTCATGTCCTTGGCCCGTTCAGCGGTGGTGAACAGGTAAGCCCCGGACACCATTATCGGTATGTCGTTGTCGAAGAGGCTCGCCGGCTTGGCGATCCAACGCGCGGCCAGGTAGTCCTCCGGCGTCAATTGCTCCGGCCGGTGCTGGGCCCAGTACCCCTCCGGGAACAACAGGCCGTTCCTTCTCGAGTTTGCCATGAAGGGGGCCATCATGTCGTGGGATTTGCCATACTTCCGGCAATACTCGGCGAACTGCAGGGCCGTTGGGAAGCACCCCGGGGGACCCCAGATGGTCCGCCCCGGGCCGATCGCGTATGTCCCGGGAACGGTTTCCGCGGCGCTAATCCCTGCCTGGTTGTACCGGCCTTCCAGGTTATGCCAGCTCTTGAGCACCAGGCACGTGTGTGTGAGGCCACTACCCACGGCCTGGGCAGCGACGACAATGGCGTGGGACATACAACCCGGACCGTACATGGTGAACTTGACGTTCGAGAGTTCCGGCATGTTCTTCAAGAGCCACTCAGCGCTCAGCTTGGCGATGCCGTCCAAGGGATCACTGGTGGGATTGAAGGCGTTGACGACATCCATGGGGACGGGGTCGCCGGCCTGCCAGTGAGCCCCCGTGGTGGTTACCGGGTCGATGACCAGGCCGTCGATCTGGTCCGGCGAGACACCGGCATCCTCTATAGCTCTCCGGAGCGCCAGGATGCTGTTTGCACCCATACACGTCTCAGGTTTGCCGTCCCAGCGCCGGGCAGTCGGAGAGTGTCCGATACCGACGGCGGCTACTTTCCCTTTGTGTTCCCATAACCCCAATCCCTCTGTTGATCGATGCATGGAATCTGGAGCATTCTGGGTGGTCATTGTTCACTCCCTTCTACGAGCATTTAGCGTATTTGGAAAGATAAGTGAGTCTAGTTTGCTACCCGCCACTCGGGGACCTTCTGGCCGTTTGCGGACGCCTCGAACACCACTTCTACACTGGCCCCCACCGGGACCTCGTCAAGCGGAGTTCCGGGGAGGTGGGAATACATCTGGATACCCGGATCCTCGTCCAACATGATGACCGCGAGGTTGAACGGTTGATCCTCCTGAAGCGATTTGATGGGGCAATCGTAGACCACGCAGTAGTTGTAAATCTTGCCCCGCCCACTCACTCCCTTCCACTCCAGGCCGTCTCCCGACCCACATTGACGGCACTTTGGCGACGGCGGATGCTGGAGCCTGCCACAGGCCGTACAGTTCTGGATTATCAGCCGCCCTTCGTTGGCGGCGTCCCAGAAGGGCTTGGTCAACTCATCGGGTACCACACCCTGCTTTACCATGTCTCCCCTCCATTTTTGGTAGTTCCCAGTGCGTAATTGAAACTGAGGAACTTTACTTGGTCAAGAGTATTCACATTTCTGGATTATGTCAAAATGTCTCTGGCGCGAGACGTCCTTGAATGTGCGGGAGGGAGCCGGCCCGGGCAATGGGGACCGGCGGATTCTTGGTTGCCCGGGTGGTAGTCACAATCACGACCCGGAGCCCTAGCTAACGTTGCCCCTCGGGAGGAAAACATCGAGGAAGATCCGTGGACATTCGAGCTGGAAGGGAGTAGAGGACCCGGAGTACGCAGCGGATAACGGGCCAACCTGAAGCCAGAGGTGGCGGAGAGAGTGGGATTCGAACCCACGATACCCGGAGGTATACCGGTTTTCGA
>CAJWBT010000040.1 GCA_913020235.1 uncultured Chloroflexota bacterium | reverse complement strand
TGTTATTGTTAACTGAAACCACAACCTGTAGTAGACGAAATTGTATAATGCGCAGCAATGATTGTCAATAGCCCTCCGAATCCGATGGGGGCACAGCCGGAAGCGGAGGCACGAGATAGCCGCTCAAAGGGCACAATAAAGAGGCCGTCCTCCGCAAGAAGGACGGCCTCAAGGCGATTCCCGGCGCCTGGATTTAGGGAAACCGAACTAGGGGTAGTAGTGCTGCTAGGCCTCCGAGAACATTACTCATTAGGATTGGGAGCCGGTCCGATAACCTGCCGCCCCGGTTGGGGAGCAGCGCCGCCGGCCGGCCGGCCGGCGGCGAAATACGGTTACCGGAAGAATCCTCGGCCCCTGGATCCGGACTGGCGGCGCAGGAAGCTTGGAACGTCCAGCTCCTCCTCCGACTCCGGAATCACGTCTTGCAACAGGCGCTCCAGCTCCGCCTCTCGCATCTGCTGCGTCTCGTGCAGCAGCGGGAACGCGGCGGCCACCATGGTGATCTTGACTTCTTCGTCCAGCTTGGAGTCGCGGCAGGTGCCGAATATGATATTGGCCTCGGGATCGGCCATTTCCTGGATGACGTTGGCGGCGTCCTGCACTTCCTGTAGCGATAGGGTGGGTCCGCCGCTGACCACGAACAGGATGCGCTTTGCTCCATCCATGGCGATGTCCAGCAGCGGGCTCTTGGTCGCCATCTTGGCGGCTTCGACGGCCCGGTTTTCGCCCTTGCCCCGGCCGATGGCCAGCCAGGCAGGACCCGCATTGGCGAGGATCGTCTTGACGTCGGCAAAGTCCACGTTGATCTCGCCGGGAACGGTGACCACTTCCGCGATGGCCTGAATGGCCTGCTGCAGCACCGAATCGGCCATCTTCAAGGCATCTTCCCAGGTGAAGGTCTGCTCGCCATGACTGTTCAGCTGCAGCAGCCGGTCATTGGGAATCACGATCAACGTATCGACGTGATCCTTGAGACGGTTGATCCCTTCATCGGCGTTCTTGCGCCGGGTGGCTGCCTCGAAACCGAAGGGCCTGCTGACCACGGCCACAGTCAAGGCTCCACAATCTTTGGCGACCTGGGCCACGATGGGCGCAGCGCCGGTGCCGGTGCCGCCACCCATTCCCACAGCCAGGAACACCATGTCCGACCCTTCCAGGGCTTTTTCGATCTCCGACCGGCTTTCCTCGGCCGCCTGGCGGCCCAGGTCGGGTGAGGCGCCCGCACCCAAACCACGGGTCAGGTTCTGTCCGATTGACAAGCGGTGGGCCACGTCGCAGCGAAACAGGTGCTGCGCATCGGTATTCACCGCGAAATACTCCACAACCGGCAGTTTTTCCTTGTACATCCTGCTTACCGCGTTGCTACCGCCACCACCGATGCCCACCACCTTGATTCGCGGCGCGCCATTGCCAACCTCCGGCACCAGGTTGAAGGCCTCGCCGGTCTCGTTGCCGGATTCCCACAAAGCTGAATTTTCCAAAACCATTGCTCTCCCTCCACGTCACAATATAGGCCGCGATTTGAATCGGCGCTGTCCCCCAGATACCGGGCCACCCTTGGCCCATCCCTTCATCCCGGCCTCTATCTGGAATCGCCACGGGCCGGCGGCCCCTGGCTCACACGCTGCCGATAGTGCTGGACTGAAGCTTCCGCCTCAGTGCTCTACTCTGTGCCCCTGCCGCCTCGGTTATCCGGGCTGCGGGGGCCTGGATTGAAACCTCCCCCCTTCTTCACCACTCAGGCTTCCGGCATTCTCGGACCGCCGGTATCCGGTGCGGGCTTTCCAAACGCTTTGCTAAGGATGGCCAAACTCCGGCCAAACGCTGGATCCTGCCGGTTGACCTCTGCTATTTGCTTGACCTCGACTTTGGCTTTGTTGCTCTTTGGACTCCGCTTGAACCAGCGCATCAGGGGCTTGTTTCCCCAGAGTGTCCGCTCCCCATTGCGGTACGGGCGCTTTTCACCTTGGTGCTTTATGCCCCAAAGGAGCAACCCAACGCCGGCGGAGTAGGACGGCTTCTGTAGCTGGGTAGGCAGCCCGGCGATGCCGCGAGGATACCCAATGCGCACCGGCCCGCCCAAGGTCTTCTGGGCCAGGTCCCGGAATCCCGGCAACTCGGCGCACCCTCCGGTAAGGACCAATCCCCCCGCCGGAAACTGTCGCAGCCCAGCCTGTCGCACCTTGAGGAGGATCTGCTTTAGCAACTCGGCGAGGCGGGCTTGCAACGGCTCACTCAGGTCCCGCCGTTGGACGATGCGCCGTGGCTGGCCTTCAAAGCTCGGGATCACCACCTCTTCATCCACCTTCACCATCTCCGGCATGGCGTGGCCCCACTTGAGCTTCAATTCCTCCGCCAGATAGAACGGAGTGCGCATCGCCACCGACAGGTCCCGGGTGAGTTGGTTGCCGCCAACGGGGATGATAGCCGAGTACCAGGGATTTCCCTGGCGGTAGATTATTACGTCAGTAGTCCCGCCCCCAATATCCGCCAGCACCGCTCCCATCTCTCGCTCGTCTCCGGTGAGGGTAGCCTCGGCCGAGGCCAGGGACTGGAGCACCAGGCTCTTGACCGAGACCCGGTTGGCTTCCACTGCCTTCACGGTATTCTTCAACGTCGCCGCGTCCCCCAACACCACGTGAGCCTCTACCTGGACTTGCCTTCCGTGAAGCCCCACCGGGTTACGCACCCCCGACATTCCATCCACGTCGTAACCGATGGGGATTATGTGCACAACCTCTTGAGTGCGGTCCACCTGGGGGAAAGAGGACTGGATCAGCTTGTCCAACAGTTGGTTGTTGATGTCGTCGACGTCGCCCAGGTGGTCCACCGTGTCCTTGGTATTCAAACAGGTGATGTGGGTCCCGCTGACGCCCACATAGACCCCGGCTACCACCCCGTGCCCGATGTACCGCTGGGCTTCTTCCAGGGAAGTACGCACCGCCACCTGGGCTTCGTCGATACTCTCGATGCGGCCCTTGTGCATCCCCTGGGAACGCACGGTGCCGGTGCCCAGGATCTTCAACTCGCCCTCGGTGCCCACGCGGGCCACGATGGACGCAACTTTATTGGTGCCCATATCAACGGCTGTATAAAAAGTGTCCCTAGCCAAGTTGCCACCATCCTTTCATGCGCCTTATTTCCCCGTGGGAACCCCTAAATCCGTTGAGCCACCCGCATTTTTGCGCTCCGGCTGCGTGGGTTCGACTGCACCTCTGCGAAGGACGGCCTGATAACCTTCCGGTTGACGATTCGCATCACCGGTTGGCTTCCACAGGCGCAGATGGGCAGCTCCGGCGGGCAGGTGCAGCTAGCAGATTCCCGGGCCAGAACGCCCTTGACCGCCCTGTCTTCGAGGCTGTGATAGCTGATGACCACCAGCCTCCCCGCGGGGGCCAACAGCTGGACGGCCGCCATCAGGCCTCCCTCCAGGTTGTCCAACTCTCCGTTCACGGCCATGCGCAACGCCTGAAAGGTGCGGGTGGCTGGATGAACCCGGCGCCCTCGCCGCTGACCCACGGTGCGGGCCACCAGGCCGGCCAGGTGCAAGGTGGACCTGATCGGCCGGCCGCGGACGATGTCCCTGGCGATCGCCCTGGACCTGGGCTCCTCCCCGTACTGGAAGATCAGCCGGGCGAGTTCTTTTTCGGGATAAGTGTTAACGATGCGGTCCGCCGTCAACGGCCCGGCCGGATCGTAGCGCATGTCCAAAGGCTCATCGGTGCGGAAGCTGAGCCCATAACCGGGCTCCTGGATCTGACGCGAAGAGAATCCCAGGTCCAGCAACACGCCGTCGACTCGGGTAACGCCCTTCGCCTGTGCCAGGGCCACCATGTCGGCATAGTTCCCTTGGACGGAAATCAACCGCCGGCCGTAGCCCTCAAGGCGCTCGGCGCCGCCGGCCAATGACCGAGGGTCCAGGTCGATTCCCAACACCGAGCCTGAAGGCGCCGAAGCATCGAGGATCGCCTCGGCATGCCCGCCTTCACCAAACGTGGCATCCAGGTAAACGCCACCTGGCCGGACTGCCAGTTGCTCCACCGTCTCCGCCAACAGGACCGGCCGGTGAAACGCGGGGCTGTTGTCGCCCGAGTCCGGGGCGATAATGTCCATCGCCAACTCCCACTGCAAACTCGCGGGTCCTCGGTCCAGTATTGGCGTCGATAGAGTCACTGTTTCCTCGAGAAACAAAGTGTCATCGTCAATCCGGTCGATGCGGGTTTGCTCCCTCGGCGCCGCGAGTGGCCCCGCTTCAGGGGAGCAAACGTCAACGCAATTACCTTCAACGTTAAGAAGGCGGTCTTACCCGCATGTGCCGATAGCCTGGATCGATTGACTATCCCGCAGGCTGGCAGGGTAGCCTCAGAGGGCCGGAGGGTGCTCCAGTACCGGAGCCCGCTCGGCTTTAGTAGAGTGGAACAGAGGGGATCATCATCCGCCGCAGCCCCTATTTCGCCCCATCGGCCCAAAATTACCAACCCTCGCATCGCATTGTCAACGTTTTTTAATACCATTTTTTAACGTATTTCGGGCATTTGACCAAAATTATCCTTTTTCTTAAATGTTCGCCAATGCTGTAAATCCGCCGTCCGGCAGCCATGTGGGTACCGCAAAAAGGGTCACCGAAAGTTTCAACCATGCACGGACTATGCTATACTTGAGCTTGGCCCTACGGTCTCCATGGCCATCCTTCGGGCCTTCCCAAGATGTACCGGAAAAACGGAGAGGGTTGCCTGTGAACGTCACCACGGAGTCTGCTGGTCCCACTGAGGTCACCCTCAGCATTGCGATGGAGCCAGAGGACGAAGAACCCTTTATAAAGCGCTCCTACCAACGAGTGGTGAAACAGGTAAGAATTCCTGGGTTCCGCCCCGGAAAAGCGCCCCGGTCCATCGTGGAGAATCACGTAGGCCGGGCTACCCTGGTCCAAGAGGCCCTGGATTTCATGGTGCCGGAAACCCTGGACCAGGTCCTTAGAAAGGAGAACCTCGAGGCGTTCTCGGAGCCTCAGCTCGAGATACTGGAAACCGAGCCGGTTTCCTTTAAAGCGGTGGTCCCACTGGAGCCATTGGTCGAGTTGGGGGAGTACCGCGCCCTCCGGCTGGAGCGCCAGCCGGTCGAGGTAACCGACACCCAGGTGGACGAGGTCATTGAACAGCTACGGCAGGAGGCTGCCCCCTGGGAGCCCGCCGACCGCGCGGTTAAGTTCGGGGACTTGGTCAACCTAGATATCACCGGCACCATCGCCGGGGAACAGGCCATCGACGACCAGGGCATCGATTTTATCCCCCAGCAAGAGAACCCGCTGCCCGTCCCCGGATTCTCCGTTTACCTGGAAGGAATGTCCGAAGGGCAAGAGAAAGAGTTCACCCTCAATATCCCCGAGGACCATCACCAGGCCAACTACGCGGGCAAGGAGTGCCGGCTGCACGTGCGGGTACTCTCCATTAAAGAGAAGAAGCTGCCCGAGCTGGACGACGAGTTCGCCAAAGGGGTCCGGGAGGGGTACGAGAGCGTCGAAGCCTTGAACACTTTCGTGCGTGGCCAGTTGACCACGACCGCGGAAGGGGCGTCGTTGCGCCAGCTTGAGCGTGACAGCCTGGAGGAGTTGCTCAAAATCGCTACGATCCAAGCATCCGACCTGATCTACCAGCGGGAGCTGGACGGGATGTACGAGGAACGGGAGCGGGCGATGCGCGACCAGCGCATAGACATGGACACTTATCTGAGTTACATTGGAAAAACAGAAGAGGAATGGCGAGAGCAGCTCAAGCCCCAGGCCGAACAACGTCTGAACACCTACCTGGTACTCAGAAAGCTGGCCCGGGAAGAGGGCATCGACGTCTCCTCGGAGGAGATTCAGGGAGAGATCGAATCCATGCTGTCGCAGTCGGACGGCTCTGAGGAAGCGACTCGCCAGGCCCTCACCTCGGACCGCGCCAAAGACTCGATCCGCTCCATGGTATTCAACCGCAAGGTAATCCACCGGCTGGTGGAAATTGTCCAGGGGCAGGGCGCGGAGCCGGGAGACGCCGAGACCCCGCAACAGTCGGAAGAACCCACCGACGCAAGAACGGAAGACCCGGAAGGAAACGAGGAAGGAACGAACCCCGATGCAGACTAACCCATACGATTCGCCGTTGTACGTGCCCCAAAACATAATACCCATGGTCATCGAGACCAGTCCCCGCGGAGAGCGGGCTTTCGACATCTACTCCCTGCTGCTCAAGGAGCGGATTATTTTCCTGGGTACTCCTATAAATGACCACGTGGCCAACACCATCATCGCCCAGCTTCTCTACCTGGAACGGGAAGAGCCGGACAAGGGGATCAACCTCTATATCAACAGCCCGGGCGGCGTCATCAGCGCCGGCTTGGCCATATACGACACGATGCGGTTGATCAACCCCGAGGTGTCCACCATCTGCCTGGGGATGACCGCCAGCATGGCCACCGTGCTTCTTTCCGGCGGAAACAAGGGCAAACGGTACGCTCTGCCCAACTCCACCATCCACATGCACCAACCCATGGGGGGCGCCCAGGGCCAGGCGACCGACATCGAAATCGCCGCCAGAGAGATCATCCGGTTGCAGGACAAGATCCGTACCATTTTGGCCGAGAACACGGGCCAGACCTACGACAAGATCGCCCGGGATACCGACCGTGACTTCTACCTGACGGCGGAGCAGGCGGTTGAATACGCCCTGGTTGATGAAATCCTGGGAACGGCAAAGAAAGAAGAAGAGGAAAAAGAAAAACCCAGTTCCTGAGGCCAACTGCCTAGTTGAGAGGGTGAGGGGGTCGAGTGGTTTCCAACACCGGAAATGGGCCCAGGTTGTCCCAATGTTCCTTTTGCGAGAAAGGCCAGTCACGGGCCAACCTTGTGATTGCTGGAAAGGGCCGTGCCACGGTCTGCTACGATTGCATCCGCGTACTGGGGCAGCTTATAGAGCAAGACCCGCCGAAACAGGCACGAAAACATGACCGGAAGGGCCCGCTGGTGCCCCGGGAAATATACGCCAGTCTCGACGCCTACGTGGTCTCCCAGGAGAAAGCCAAGAAGATCCTCAGCGTGGCCGTCTACAACCACTTCAAGAGGATCTGGAACGGCACCAGAGACTCGGACGTCGAGCTGCAGAAGACCAATATCCTGCTGATCGGCCCAACCGGTTGTGGCAAGACCTTGCTGGCGGAGACCCTGGCCCGCACGCTGGAGGTGCCGTTCGCCGTCTGCGACGCCACCTCCCTCACCGAGTCCGGCTACGTGGGCGAGGACGTGGAGAACATTCTGCTGCGGCTGATTCAAGCGGCCGACTGGGATGTCCCCCGAGCGGAGCACGGCATTATCTACATCGACGAACTGGACAAGATCGCTCGCAAAGAGGGCGTGAACCGGTCCATAACCCGAGACGTTTCCGGTGAAGGCGTCCAACAAGAGCTGCTGAAGATCATCGAAGGCTGTGTTGCCAACGTCCCCCCCCAGGGAGGCCGCAAACACCCCCACCAGGAGTTCTTGCAGATCAACACCCGGAACATCCTGTTCATCTGCGGCGGGGCTTTCGACGGGCTTGATGAGGTGGTTGAACGACGGGTGGCATCCGGCGAGTCGCGGTTGGGTTTTCTGGCCGGAGCGCGAAGCAAGGCGGAGACGGAGATCAACTACCTCAGCCACGTAATCCCGGAAGACCTGCTGGAGTTCGGCTTCATCCCCGAGATGGTGGGCCGGCTGCCGGTGGCGGCGGCACTGGAGCCCCTGGACAAGGACGCACTGATCCGGGTGTTGACCGAGCCCAAGAACGCCATCGTCAAGCAATACCAGCAACTGTTCGGCATCGACGGGGTAGACCTGGAGTTCACTCCCGATGCCCTGGAAGCGGCGGCGGAGCGTGCCCTGGAGCATCAGACCGGGGCCCGGTGCCTGCGCTACGTGATCGAAGAGGCTTTGCTGGACGTGATGTACGAGCTTCCTTCACTGGAGGAAGTGGTGCGGTGCGTGGTGGACCGCGGGGCCATCGAAGGAAGCGACAACCCCAAGCTCTTCACCGAGTCCGGCGAGACCCTGAGTCTCACTCCGGAGCCACTGGAAAAGTCAGCGTAGCTCGTCTCGACCGATGGCCCCTCCCGGTACTCCACCGGCTTTCTCCACAACCGGGTCCCGGGAGGCGCCCCCGATTCCCTTCAACTCTCACCGCTTCTTGCGCCCCATTTTCCCTAGCCGATTTTCTGATCCAAGAGGCTATCCAACAACTCCGTAGGAGGCCGCTCTTGGCCCTTCGACAGGCTCACGACGAACGGATTCCGGTGGTGTAGGGGCGATTGGCCAATCGCCCCTACGGTACAGACCTGTCGAACCATAGTGGCTGGTTGTTGGATAGGCGCTGAGTGCCTCAATCACTAACTGACACACACATTCCCGCCCCCCAACCAAGAGAGTTTGGAAGAGCGGGCGCGGCGCTCACAGGATAGGCCGGAGGCCGTCCCGGTCCATCGCCCCCTCAATCTCCGAGTCCAGGCACAGTCCCGTGGGGGCGGTGAGGGACAAAGGTTTTCTCTCCCGGTCAAAAACCCGGCCATCCTTCAGGATGACTTGCCCCGCCGCCACCGCCCGCAGGGTCTCGAAGAGCAAATAGGGTTCCCTCTGGTACTGGGCCTGCCGGATTAGCTGGAACAGGGGGAACTCTTCCCCTTGCTCGGCTTGCACCTGAACCAGGTCCTGCGGGCCCAACTCATCCCAATGAGGGGTGAAGGAGCGCCCGGTTATGGGCACCATGCAGTAGGACAACACGGGCCCCCGGTCCACGTCCTCAGTGGCCAGATGCACCATGGCGCCGGTACGCTCCGCCCTGGACTGGATCAGCTGCCAGATGACTTCTTGCCAGGTACCGATGGGACCGTCGGGCAATGCCGGATGCAGGTTCAGGAGCGGGTAGGATCGGCACATGGCGCCGCTGGCGATAAGCATGTATCCGGCCAGGACGCAAACGTCCGGGTGAAATCTCGACAACAGATCCATAACCTGCCGATCGAACTCCTCCCGGAGAACGGCAAAAGGCCGGCCCCTGGCCCGCCGAAATTTGACGGAGGAGAGGGTCACCAAGGGCAACCCGTAGCCGTTTGCCAGGCCGAAAAACTGGTCCGAGCCCTCGGCCTCGCCGTGGTCCCGGTTGCTGAAGACGAATTCTATCCGGGCGTCCAACAGCCCGCGGGCGATCCGCTCCTGTACGAACCGCAGCAACCCCCTGGAGCCCTCGCCTCTGCCGGTGGAAAACCAGCCGATGTTAAGCATGTTCAGGCAAGCGCTTCGCGCGGCCGGGTATGTCCCGGGGCCGGCGCGGCAAGTCTAAGCCTCCTCGTCCTCGTCCTCGTCCCACTCTCTCCCGGCCGGAGGTGCTTCGTAAGCTTCTTTCAGGTTGGTTATTTTCAGCTCCGTCTCGTCCAGCAACTGATTGCACCGCCGGACCAGGGTCATGCCCTCCTCGTAGCGCTCGGTGGCCTCGGCCAGGGTCAGCCCCCCGGTCTCGAGTGACTCGGCCATTTCTCCCAGGCGCCGAAAAGACTCCTCGAAGGAGATGGCCCCGATGTCCTGGTTCGATTCCTGGCCCGATTCCGGTTGCTGTTTGCCGGCCATCGCTGGACCTCGTACGAACAAAGAATGGAGTTCACGGCAATTATGCATCATGAATGCCGGTTTGGGTAGGGGCGCAAACGAGGGATGGAGCAAGGCGCCGAGGTCTAGAGCAGGCGCTCCATGCCGGGGCCTTTACCGGCGCCGGGCCGTCTCTTCCGGCCCGCTTTGACCCTGGCGCCGGAGCCCGCCGTCGCGGGGATGAGGCCGTCGCTCACGGTGATGTTCAGAGCGTCGCCGGCGGCAACCTGGGCGGTGCTGGAGACCACCCGGCCGGAGGAAGCCCTCTGAACCACGGAGAAACCACGGCCCAGTGTGGCGACCGGGTCCAGTGCCCTCAGCCGGTGTCCCAGGCCCTCTATTTGCGACCGGGTCAGGCTCACCCGGTTGACCAGGGTTACGTTGACACCCCGGGCCAGGTCATCGACCCTGCGCCGCCAGGTCTCCAAGCTGGGCAGACCTCCTTCCATGCGGCGCACCAGGCCGGCCACCGCGGCCCTCCTCTCTCCCAGGGCCAGGGCCATCGCCCGCTGGGACTGCTCCGCCAGCTCGCCGAGCTGCCGGCGCAGCACGTCCTGGTGGGGCACCACCAGCTCCGCCGCGGCTGAAGGGGTCGGCGCTCTCACGTCGGCCACCTGGTCGGCGATGGTTGTGTCGGTTTCATGGCCCACGCCGCAGACCACGGGGGTCCGGCTGGCGTGTATCGCCCTGGCCACCACCTCCTCATTGAAGGGCCACAGCTCCTCCAGTGAGCCGCCGCCGCGGGCGATGATGATAACGTCGGCCCGTCCATCCCGGTCCAGGCGTTCCAGGGCCGCCGCGATGCTCGAGGCGGCGTCGGCCCCCTGGACCGGAGTCGGGGACAGCACCAACTCCACCAGAGGATAGCGCCGGCGAAGGACGTTCTGTATATCGTGGAAGACGGCGCCGGTAGGGGAGGTGACCACGCCCACGACCTGGGGAAACTCGGGCAAGGGCCGCTTGCGGGTAACCTCGAACAGCCCCTCGGCGTCCAGCCGTTGCCGGAGGCGTTCCAGCTCCAGGGCCAGCTCGCCCACTCCTTCGGGCATGGCCAGGTCCACCATGAAATCGGTGGACCCTCGCGGCGTGTAGAAGGTGATCCGGCCGTGGGCTGAAACAGCGGTCCCGCTGGCCAGCAGCTCGACGCCGGGCTGCCCCCGGAACATGACGCAGTTCAGCACACTCTGGTCATCCTTGAGGGTGAAATAGGCGTGCCCAGAAGCTGACATCCGGAAGTTGGACACCTCTCCCACCAGCCACAGGTCCGCCAGCAGCGGGTCGTTTTCCAGGGACTCTTTCAGGTGTCTGGTCACCTGGCTGACCGTATAGACGGCCACGGCTCTAGCTGACTCGCTCGGTATAGGTTCCGTTACGGGTGTCCACCCGGACCACGGTGCCGGGCGTGATGAACATGGGGACGTTGATCCGCAGGCCCGTTTCCAGGGTCGCCGGTTTATTGCCTCCCTGGGCGGTGTCTCCTTTGAAGGCTGGGGGGGTTTCCTTCACCTTCAGGTCCACGTGGGTGGGCAGGTTGACGTTGATGGCCTTTCCTTTGAAGAAGACCACCTCCACGATCATCTGCTCGGTGAGGTAGTCCAGGGTCCCGCCAAGGAGTTCCTTGGTAAGCTCATACTGGTCGAAAGTCTCTTGATCCAGGAAGTAAAAGAACTCGCCATCGGTATATAGGTATTGGGTCTCACGGTTGTCGATATCCGCCAGGGAGAACGCGGTATCGTACCTTTGGAACGTGCGCTCCACCACCGCGCCACTGAGCAGGTTCTTCAGCTTGATCCGTGTAACGGGCGCCCGCTGCTGCATTTTGTGGCGCTCGTAATCCATGATCTGCCA
>CAJWBT010000039.1 GCA_913020235.1 uncultured Chloroflexota bacterium | reverse complement strand
TGCATCTGCACCAGATTGGCCTCGATGTAGTCCATGGTCCGCTCCACGACCCCGGCGTCCAGGTTGATGCCGGTAGCCCGGGCCACCGCCTCTATCTCCTCCATGCAGCCCAGAATCACCGGCCGCCACTCGGGACGCGATGCCAGCTCGGCCATCGTCTCCCGCGACAGGCTGGTAACGCCGGCCACGGTGGCGATGAACAGGAACTTGGTCCACAGGATCTTATGCATATCCGGGACGAACTGGGTGGCAATGCCCGACTGCTCCAGGGTCCTCAAGATCAGCTTTCCCAGCTCAGAGTCGCTGCCGTCTAGCTCCCCGAAAGCGATGCGGACCACCTTCCCCGTCTGCTTCACCACGCCCGGCTCCTGGATTCTGGCCTCGATGTACGCGGCGCCGGGGAGCACTTTCTCAGCCCCCACCGCTGCCACAGCAGCCTGGTAGCTGTCAATGCCGTTCTGTAGACAGAGCACCACGGTGTTCGGACCCACCATCGGCAGCATCGCGGCGATGGCCTGGTCGTTGTGGTAGGTCTTCACCGCCAGCAGCACCAGGTCCGCCGTCCCGGCCTGGCGCGGATCGTCGGTCGCGTCGCAGTTGATGGTGAGCCGCTCCAGGTCCGTGATGAGCGTGAGGCCGCGGGCGGAGATGGCGCGCAGGTGAGGGCCCCTGGCGATCAACGTCACATGGTTGCCCCCACGGGACAGCATACCCCCGAAGTAGCCGCCCACGCCGCCGGCCCCCATGACCGCAACACGCATAAGAAGAACCCTCCAGACGAATGCCACCAGTCTCTTTGTGTCCCTCAGCGGCGGCACAGGGCCGCCCGCTAGAACCGCTGGCTAGTCGAAAATAGAACCCTATCCGCCGATCTCGGGCAGGCCAAGCTGTCGACAGATGCGACGCGCAAGGTGGTTCTTGACTTCAGCATGGCGAGGGATGGTCTGCCTTCGGCCGTTTTCCGTGTTGATCCAAATCGAGTGGGAACGGCCTTCCCTCACCATTTGACATCCGTGGCGCCGAAGGTGGCGAATGAGTGCCGACCGCTTCATCCGACGGTCAAGACAGTTGTTACCGCGTCGCCTGGAATCCCTCGCAGTCCTTGCTCGCGCCGGTCTTCGAGGACCAGAGAGATCGCTTCTCGAAGGCTGTCCAACGTCTCTTCCTTCGTTTCTCCTTGTCCGTTGGCCTCGGGTACCTCCGGGCAATAGGCGAAATAGCCGCCTTCCTCAGCCGGCTCAAGCACGGCGGTGAATTCGTTCTTCATCTCGTTGTCCTTCGAAGTCCGGTATGATTTTGTGCGCCTGCGCCGACCAACTGCATCTCTACTCTACTCCTTATGCTAGGGAATATGGAAGGAGTGCTGGCGGCCGGGCCGTCGCTCGGCGCCTGCGTCGCCACATCATGTCCTCACCGGGCAGGGCAAAAGCCGTTGCCGATTGCCGGCAACCAGCCGTGCGGGCCTGCATGCCTGCGGGGCCCACACGCAGCCGCGCACCGGCCAACCTTGACGGCTGTTCCTTTTCTCCCTATCCTTCTAGGTGCGCTGAGCCCATTCAGAAGCCCAGGAGAGCGGGACATGACCCAGCAAGCACAGGAACTGCCACCCGTACCACCGCCGGTACCCCAGCCCGAGTCGGATTTCTACTGGCAGAAATGCAAGGCCCACGAGCTGTGGCTGCGCCACTGCAAGTCCTGTGGCAACACCTACTTCTACCCCAGGGACATCTGCCCCAGGTGCTTTTCCCGGGACACTGATTGGATTCACAGCAGCGGCCGGGGCATACTGCACACCTTTTGCATCGCCCACCGGGGACCCTCTCCGGCTTTCCGCGACCGGGCGCCTTACGTCTGCGCCATCGTTGAGCTGGAGGGAGGCGCCCGCATGCCCACCAACCTGGTGGATGTGGAGCCCGATCCCGCGAGCATAAAGGTGGGCATGGCGCTTGAGGTGGTGTTCGACGACCTGAACGAGAACATCAGCCTGCCCAAGTTCCGGCCGGCCAGCTAGGCTGAACCGGGGACGGGAGGGCTGACAGCTGATAGCTGACCGCTGATCGCTGACCGCTGACCGCTGACCGCTGACCGCTGACCGCTGATTGCTTGAAGATGAATCTAAACGGCAAAGTAGCCATCGTCACCGGGGGCAGCCGTGGCATCGGCCGGGCCGTTTGCCTCGGATTGGGCGCCCGCGGCGCCAGGGTGGTGGCGGCCGCCCGCACTGAGGCGGACACCTCGGCGGGTAGCCGCTTCGAGAGGCTCGGCTCCGGGACCATCGGAGACACCGCGGAGCGCATTACTAAGGCAGGCGGCACCGCCCTGGCCGTCCGATGCGATGTGACCGAAGCGGAAGACCTGCGCCGGCTGGTGGATACCACCCTGGACCGCTTCGGCCGGCTGGACATTGTCGTGGCCAACGCCGGCGTCGATTGTGAATCGCCGGTGGTGGACCTGGACATCGGCCTCTTGGACCGGTGTCTTGCGGTGAACATCCGGGGGCCCCTGCTCCTGTGCAAATTCGCCCTGCACCCCATGATCGCCCAGGGCTCCGGCGGCTCCATCTTCTGCATTACCTCCGGGTCGGCCCAGGTCTACCGGCAGGGACGGGTGGGTTACTCCATGAGCAAGGCGGCCCTGGAGCGGATGTTTCTGAGCCTGGCCGAGGAAGTGCGTCCCCACGACATCGCGGTCAACGTCCTGGGTCCGGGAAGGATGGACACCTGGATGAATCGCAACGGGGACTGGCCGGGCACGGAGCACATCCCCATGGTGCCGCCCGAGGAGATCATCCCCTCCGCGGTCTGGCTGGCCGGGCAGACAGCCCAAACCTTCACCGGCCAGGTGGTCCAGCGGGCCAAGTTCGGCGTCGCCTGGGGTCCCGGAGCAACGCCCTGATGTGCGGTCTCGTATTTGGCTTGATACCCGGCCCGTCATCCCAGCCCTTCCGCGGAAGGGGGATCCAGTTGGCGCTTTTGTGGATTCCGGCCTTCGCCGGAAAGACGACCCGGAGGAGCCATCCCGGCCCCCCTTTTTAGATTGATTGGGAATCCGCGGGGCTGTAACAGGATACGGGCCAGGCCTAGCCCCCGGTGTCAGGCGAGACACGGCGTCAGGTTCGAGCCGGTGCGGCGCCGGCGCACCTGGGGGCAAATTTCGGTAGGTTGCACTGCGAAGTCTTCACGCGGAGGTCAAAGCATGCCAAGGATGTCCGGGGGTCAGTTCCTGGCGGAGACCATGAAGGGGTATGGGGTTACCCACGCATTCTTCGTTCCGGCCGTCGTCAGGAAGGCGCTGCTGGAGATGGAGCGGGTGGGCATCCGCCGTATCGTGACCCACGGCGAAAAGGCCGCGGCCTACATGGCCGACGGTTATGCCCGTGCCTCCAACGGGCCGTCGGTTTGTATGGCCCAGTCGGTGGGAGCGGCCAATCTGGCGGCGGGGCTCCAGGACGCCTACCTGGGCGGGTCCCCGGTGGTCGCCATCACCGGTCACCGCCCCCTGATGCACCAGTACCGCAACTCCTATCAGGAGATCGCCCACGCCCAGCCCTTCAGCGCGGTCACCAAGTACAGTGTGGTGGTGGACAGCGTCGAGCAGTTGCCCCACCTGACCCGGCAGGCCTTCCGGGAGGCCACCTCCGGCTCTCCAGCCCCGGTCCACCTGGATTTCCAGGGGAACTCCGGCGAGTTGATAGTTGAAGGGGAAGCGGACCTGACAGTGATCGCGGAGCCGACCTTTGCCCAGCGGCCCGCCTTTCGCCCCGCTCCCGAGCCGGAAAGGGTGCGGGAGGCGGCCCAGGTGCTGGCGGGGGCCCGGCGTCCGGTCATCGTGGCCGGCGGCGGGGTCACGGCCTCCCAGGCCCAGCAGCAGGTGGTGCAACTGGCGGAGATGCTGTCCATTCCGGTCGCGACCTCGCTCAACGCCAAAGGAGCCATATCCGACGACCACCCGCTGTCGGTCGGGGTATGCGGCTCCTACTCCCGATGGTGCGCCAACCGCGTTGTGGCCGAGGCCGACCTGGTGTTGTTCATCGGCAGCCATACCGGAGACCAGGTCACCTTGGATTGGAGGATACCGCCCGCGGGCACCCCGGTGATCCAGATCGACATCGACCCGTCGGAGCTGGGCCGCAGCTATCCGACCAAGGTGGCTTTGCAGGGTGACGCCAGGTCCACCCTGGCTCTGCTGATCGAAGCCCTGGAGCCGATGGCAGGGCGGGCCGAGTGGGTCGGCCGGGCCCAGACGCTGGTGCGGGAATGGCGGGACGAGGTGGCCCCTTTGGCCGGCTCCGATGCCGTCCCCATCCGGCCGGAGCGCCTCTGCACGGAACTCACGAGGTCTCTGCCCTCCGACGCCCTGCTGGTGGCGGACACCGGCCATGCCGGGATATGGACCGGGACCATGGTGGACCTGAAACATCCAGGGCAGGGTTACATCCGGGCCGCCGGCTCCCTGGGCTGGGGCCTTTCGGCGGCCCTCGGCGCCAAGTGCGCCCTTCCCGACCGGCCGGTACTGTGTTTCACCGGCGATGGCGGGCTCTGGTACCACATCGCCGAGCTGGAGACGGCGGCGCGCTACGGGATAAACGCCGTCATCGTGGTCAACAACAACCACGCCCTGAGCCAGGACAAACGAGGGACGGAGCGGGTCTACGAGGGGTTCTCGGGCAACTCGGACGAGATCTGGCAGTTCCGGGAAGTGGACTTCGCCCACCTGGCCGAGACCATGGGCTGTTTCGGCATCCGGGTTGAGCAGCCGGGCCAAATTCAGAGCGCCCTGGAGCAGGCGTTGGCTTCCGGCAGGCCGGCGCTGGTTGACGTGGTGTCTGACATCAACGGCGTTGCTCCCCTGCCCTGGAGCGGGTGACCGGAGCGGCGGCCGGACTAAATGCGCCTGGCCCCCGCCAGCACCTCTTGGGCCGCCGGGTAGTCGCGGGCCCCGCCGCGCCGGATGGGCGGCACCAGGTAGACGTCGTTCAGGCCGCTTTCCTGAAACATCTGGCATAGCTCCAACGCGATCTCCACCCCCGACCGGCCCTGGGCCAGCTCCTGGCGCACGCTCTCCGGCACCGAGCTGAAGATGATGCCCTCCGGCTCCAGGACCTGGAGGCCGAAGAATACCGGGATGGTAAGCGGCTCCCCGGCCGCGCCGGCGTAGGCGTCACGGAAGCGGGCCGCGTCCTCCACGTCGAAGATGGGCTGAGTGATCAGAAACTGGGCTCCGGCCAGGACCTTGCGACAGGCCAGCGCGGCCTCTTCCCGGACTCCCCGGCCCAGGTCCACGGTAGCGCCGGTGCAGAAATCGAAGGGGGCACGCAGCTTCGAGCCCCGGAAGTCCAGGCCCTGGTTCATCCCGGCGATGGCCGCGATCAGCCCGGTGGGAGTGATGTCGCCGGCGGCCTTGACCAGGGCCAGGTCTCGCTCCGTGAAAGGGTCGCCCTGGACCACGACGACGTTTTCCACGCCCAGAAGCTGGGCTCCCAGCAATTGTGACTGGAGCGCCAGGCGGTTCATGTCCCGGGTTGCCAGGGTGAACGACACGTCTCGGCCGGTATGCTGCTTGATGGCGGCCGCCAGCATGGCCGAGTTGACCCGCACCGCCCTGCCGGGGTTATAGGCCACCGAGATGAAGTCCGCATCGATGCCGGCCTGCCGCAGCACCGCCGGGTCGCCGGAACGGGGCGGGGAGAAGTCACAGATAAACGTGGTGCGGCCCGTGGCTTGGAAGCACCGTTGGCTTACCTTCGCCATGGCTGCACCTCCTGAAGGGCTGGGCCGGCAACCCGCTTACCGGACACGGTACCAAACATGTTATCACGCCGGTGAACGAGCACAGGAGAGCGTGGGCTGGGCACCGGCACGGCACGGCTACGGCGCCCGGCGCCACGAGTCTGCTTCTTCGACAAAGGCGTAGGTATGGGGTAGACTTGACTCCAGGGAGGCGCTGTGCGGATATTGGTTTTGCTCCTGGTTTGGGGGGCGGCGGGCGGGCTTTTTGTTCCTGGGGCCGCCATCTGGGCCGATACCCCGGACATCGAAGTGTTGGCCACGGGGGCGGAAAGCCAGTTTCCCGACGGCATCAAGTTCTCCATCACTGCCCGCAGCTCAGACGAAATCGAGGAAATCCGGGTATTCATCAGGAAGGCGGACCAGGCCGGCCGAAGCGCCTACCGGTCGGTGGAGTTCGAACCCGGGACAGAGGTAAACGGAGAGTCTATATTGCGCAGCGGCGGCGGTGGAGCGGAGTACTTCCCGCCCGGCACACGGATTGAGTATTCCTTCGAGATTCGGGACACGGCGGGAGGAGTCCACCGGACCCCGGACGAGGAGTTCATCTACGCCGACAGCCGGTTCGACTGGCTCACGGTCTCCTCCGGTCTGATAACCGTCTACTACTACGGCGAATACGTGGAGCAGCGGGCGCGGACCGTCTTGGAAGCCGCCGAGGAGAACATGGCGCTCATGGTGCCCGTATTGGGCATCGCGCCCACCGACCCGCTGCGCATCGTCGCCTACAACAACTACCGCCACATGTCCGCGGCGCTGCCTTTCAGGGCCCAGGCCGTGCGGGAGCTGCTGCAAACCCAGGGCATGGCCTTCACCGACGAGCGGGTCCTGTTGGTGCACGCGTTCGACGCCACGATCAAAGGCACCGTGTCCCACGAATTCACCCACCTGCTGGTGGCGGAGGCCGCCGGCCGGGCCGTCTCCCAGGTGCCGGCCTGGCTCAACGAGGGCCTGGCCGAGTTTGGCAACATCGACCCAACCGACAGCTACGATGCGGCCCTGCGCTACGGAATCTTTACCCGCCGGCTCAAGCCTCTCTGGTATTTGGGGGCCTTCGGCGGAAGCCCGGACGATATTATCATCGCCTACGGCCAGGGGCGGTCGGTGGTGGGGTTCATGATCGACAAGTACGGGCCGGAGAAGATGGCCGAACTGATGCAGGTCGTCCAACAGACCCTTGATATCGATCTGGCGCTGTCCCAAGTATACGGATTCGACCAGTACGGGCTAGACACCGAGTGGCGGGAAGCCGTGGGAATCGAGACGTTGCCGCCCCCCGAGGAGCTGGCCCGCCGGCTTCAGGAGCCGCCGTCGCCGACCCCGGCGCCCACACCTGAGCCGACTTCCGCGCCGGAGCCCACGCCTACGATAGCGCCGACCCCCACTCCGGAACCCACGCTTCAGGCTGAACCCACCGAGGTAGCCTCTGAGGGAGCCGAAGATGGGGGAGCCGAAGATGGCGGCACGTCCTCGCCGGGGGGATGCAGCGCACCGAAGCCCGGCCAGGACGGCGGCGCCGTGGGCCTGGGCACGCTGATGCTGCTGGGTGGGCCGCTCGGGCTGCTCTCGTTCCGGGCCTTCCGCCGCCGGCGGGACGAAGACTGATTCGCCTCGTCTAACCAGCCCCGACTTCCGGAGCCAGCCCGTTTGAAAACCAGGTAACCCGACCCTACCGGGTGCGGGGGTTGAAGGCGTCGTTCATCGCGTCTCCCAGCAAGTTGAAGGTGAACAGGAGCAGCGCCAGCGTCCCCACCGGGAACAGCAGGAGGTGGGGATTGGTCCGCAGGACCGAGATGCTTCCGTTCTCGAAGATCATCAATCCCAAGCTGGGAGTCGGCGGCTGAATGCCGATGCCCAGCCAGCTCAGAAAGATCTCCGACCCGGCAATGCCTGCCAGCCCCGCCGAGCTGACCACGATCACCGGCCCGATCACGTTGGGAAACACGTGCCTCAAGAGAATCCGGGGGGTGGACACGCCGACGGCCCGGGCGGCCTCCACGTACTGGTTCTCCCGCACCTGCAGCACCTGGCCACGCACCAGCCGGGCCATGCCAAACCAGGAGAAGATGGCCAGAGCCAGGGCAATGATCATATAGTCCACGATCCCGAGCCGCACTATATCGAAGCCAACGGTATCCTCAATTCCGCGCACCCAGTCGGTGACGGGCGGCTTCACCGTGGCGACGATAATAAGCACCAGGAAGATCTCGGGGAAGGCGGAGGTCACCTCCCCCACTCGCATGATGATGGTGTCGATGAGCCTGCCGAAATAGCCGGCCACCAGGCCCATAGTGATGCCCAGCACCAGGCTGCCGGTGACCAGGGTGGTCACGGTTATGATCACCGTGGTCCTCAGGCCAAAGATAATCCGGGTCAGAATGTCCCTCCCCAGCCGGTCGGTGCCGAAGGGGTGGCTCCAGGTACCGGCCGTCCTCACCACCAATCCCAACCGGTCACCCACTTCTATCTCACCGCTGGCTCCCTCACCCAAAATAATCTTCCCATTTTCCATCTGCAGCAGGGCGTTGACGAGGGTTATGGTTCTTAACTCACCCTCTAGGCCGGTGCATTCGACCACACATCTGTCTTCCACTCTTGCTCCGACCCAGGGGGGCGGCTGCTTCGCCATAGCCAGATTCTGGTCGTTATATCCATAGGGCGTCACGAAGGGGGCCAGGATACCCGAGCCGTACATCAGCAATATCACGGCCAGGCAGCCAACGCCGAGCTTTTTGCGCATCAGCCGCCGAAGAGAGAGCGCCCAGTAGCTCTGGCCTCCCTTGGGCCCGCGGAGCACGGTTGCCCTGGCCTCAACCTGCAACGTAGCTGCCTCCCAGCCGGATGCGCGGGTCCATCAACGGGTAAATCAGGTCCACGATCAGGTTGGCCAGGACGAAAAGGGTGGTGCCGATGATGATGATCGCGTTGATCACCGGGTAGTCCCTGGCGAAGATCGCCTCGATGAACAAGCTGCCCACCCCCGGTATGCCGAAGAACCGCTCCACGATGAAAGAGGTGAACGCCAGGCCGGCCAGGGAGAACCCCAGCGTGGTCACCACGGGTATCAACGAGTTGCGGAGAATGTGGCGGCTCCGCACTATTCGCTCCGGCAGCCCTTTGGCCCGGGCCGTTCGTATATAGTCCTGGTTCACCACGTCCAGAGTGCTGGCCCGGGTCAGCCGGGTCATGATGGCCACACCTGGAATGCCCATGGCCACAGCAGGCAGGATGATCCTGGTATCGAAGAAACCGCCCCAACCGTTGGTCGGCAGCACATCCAATTTGAGGGCGAAGATCAACAGCAAGGTCGGGGCGGTGAGAAACACCGGCAGCGACTGGCCAATCAGGGTAGCCGTCACGGCCACGGTGTCCCACATCGTCCCTTGTTTCAGGGCGGCGAAAAGCCCAATGGGGATGCCCATCCCCACTGATATCATCAAGGCGGCGATGTTCAACTGGCCAGACACCCACATCTTCTTCTTGAGCAGCTCTCCGACGCCGCGGCCCCGGTACTTGAAGCTCTCGCCGAAGTCGCCCTGGGCCACGTTCTTCAAGTAGCGGCCGTACTGGAGCAAGACGTTGTCGTTCAGCCCCCGCTGATCGCGAATTCGCTCGACGACCTTGGGGTCGGAGTGCTGGCCCATGAGGATTTCCACCGGGTCGCCTGGGCCGAACCGGCCCAGCATAAAGGTGATGAAAGTGGTGATGAGCAGTATCAGAGGCAACCAGGCCAGCCGGCGGAAGATGTAGGCTCGCACCTTAGGCTGGCCTCCTACTCGTCGGTAAGGTAGACGTACCGGAGCCTGGGGATATACAGGGGAGTCAAGAAGTAATCATGCACGCTCGGCTTGACCAGCACGTAGCGCTCGCCGCTGTACCAAAGGGGTATCCAGGGAGCGTCGTCGATTATCATTTGCTCGACCCGGTTGTATAGTTGGTATCGGGCGGTCTGGTCGGTCTCAGTGCGTGCCTGCACCAGCAACGAGTCCACTTCAGGATTTTCGTAATTGGTGTGGTTGTTGCTGCTCTTACTGTAAAACAGGATATCGAGGAAGTTCTCCGGGTCCGGGTAGTCGGCGATCCAGCCGATGTCGAACATCTGGAAGCGGCGCTTGTGCAGGTCTTTCAGGAAAGTGGCAAACTCTGTTTGCTGAAACTCCGCATGGACACCCAGGTTCTTCTCCCACATCTGGAGGACCACTTCCATGTCCAGGCTAACGGAACCCCCGAAGCTGCCGGGGGTGGTGATGGTGATTGGCGGCAGATTCTCGAGGTCGTCTCCGTAGCGGGACTCGGCCAATAGCTGCTTGGCCCGCACCGGATCGAAGGAGTAACCCCGCAGGTCTCTATTGAAACCGGGGAAGCCCGGCGGGAGGATCCCGTTGGCCGGGACCACCTGGTCCGCCAGGACTATAGTAGCTATTTCCTGCTTGTCGATGGCCAGGTTTAGCGCCTGCCGCACCTTGGGGTCGTCCAGGGGCGGTTCGTTGACGTTCATCCCCACGTACTGGACACTGAAAGTCGGCGGCGCCTGCTGCAGCTCAGGGTTCAGCGCGTTGTTCCTTTCCAGGAGACGGTCCAGGTCGGCCAGGCCCACTCCGGCGATATGGATCTCGTCGTTTTCGTACATGAGCATGGAGGTGCCGCCGCTGAGGATCATCTCGACTTCGGCCAGATTGGCGGGGCCCAGGTGATAGCCATCGTGGCGGGCCAGTAGCAGGGTCTCACCCAGGTCATAGCGTGCCATCGTGAAGGGACCGGTGCCGTTGGGCTCGCGGAACCACCTCTTGGGGTCCGCTTCCACGTTTTCCCGGTCCAGGACGAAGGCCGTGGGGTAGGTCAGCTTGGCCAGGAAGTAAGACTTGGGGGCATCTATGGTGATCTCCAGGGTGTGGTCGTCGACGACCCGTACCCCGGAAATGGTCTGGGAGTCACCGCTGAGCTTCTCGTCGACGCCTACGATGTCCCCCAGGTACTGGTCCACCACCGGGGACTCTGTGAGGGGGTTGGTGGCCCGCTCCAGGGACCAGCGCACGTCATCGGCCGTGACCGGCTTGCCATCATGGAAGACAGCGTTGGTCCGCAGATGGAAAGTATAGACCCGGCCATCCGGGCTGATGTCCCAGCTTTCGGCCAGGTCGGGCACAATATTCAGGTCGGGGTCGATCGTAACCAGCCCGCCGAACACCTCGATGATAATCTGGGCCGACGTAGCATCGGTCGTCAGGTGCGGGTCCAGGGTGGGTGGGTCAACGAACAAACGGACCAGCCGGCCGCCCTCTACCCGGTCACCGGCGCCACCCGGGGAAGTCGGGGCGGTTGTGGCCGCGCCGGGCGCCTGAGTCGCCGCCGCCTCCGCGGTGGGCCCCGCCTCCGCGGCGATAGTCGCTTCCGTCGCGGGGGCGCTCGTTGGCGTGGCGGCAGACGACCCGGAACACGCCACCGCCATGAACAGGCTGCAGAAAACGACTACCAGCGGCTTCCAACCCATATCCGTTTCCCTCAATGTAAATCAGCGGGCTACGCCGGATCGGCCCCACTGAAGGACCGGCTCCGTCAGATAGCCATATATTCTAGCGTACCACGGTGTTCGCTTTTCCTCCAGTGGACCTCCACCCCTCTCCGTGAACGTGAACAAGAAAGGCTTGTTGCGCCCGCTGGCCGGCTGCTTCGCGGGTTGGCAAAGCTTCTTGTATGTTGGCGGGCTATTTGCTACGATAACCAGGCTGAACGGTGCGGGCCCGGCACCTCCGGCGGCTGCGCCACCGGGACGGGCACGGGCTGTCCGGTACGCGGCGAGCGTAGCCAAGTGGTCTAAGGCGCCTGTCTGTGGCACAGGAGATCACGGGTTCGAATCCCGTCGCTC
>CAJWBT010000038.1 GCA_913020235.1 uncultured Chloroflexota bacterium | reverse complement strand
TGACGGTGAGCCAGCCGAGGCGGTTGGTGATCTCGGTGGGGTCCGGCTTCCAAACCGTATGATCGCCGCGCCAGAGTCGGCCCATCACCTCGCGCCGCTGGTACTCGGCCAACGATGCTTCCACATCGGGCAGGTAGCCCCCCAGGCTGACGCCAGGGTGGACGTGCGGCCGGGCCAGCAGCCGGGTCTTCTTGTCCTCGATGTTTGCCAGCAGCGTCCGGAAAGACCCGGCAAAGGATTCCAGCCCATCGGCCAGCAGCTTCGAAGTGACCTGCTCCATGTTGATGCCGGCGGCGGCCAGGCTCTGGGTCAGGCTCGCTGCCTCTTCCAACCCCTGCTCCAGGGTAGCGACGGCACTGCCGCGCTCCAGGAAGGCGCTCAGGGTAGCCGGAGGCACGGTGTTCACGGTGTCGGGGCCGATAAGGGACTCCACGTACTGTACGTCGCTGTAGGCCGGGCTCTTGGTGCCGGTGCTGGCCCACAGGGGACGCTGGACCCGGGCCCCCTTTTCGCGCAGCGCGGCGAAGCGTTCATCACCGAACAGCGCCTTGAAATCCCGGTAAGCCAGCTTGACGTTGGCGATGGCCGCCTTTCCCAAAAGGTCCTTCAACTCTTCCCGGCCCTCGCGGATGCCGTCCTCCAGTTGCCCGTCGACCGCGGTGTCCACCCGGCTGACGAAGAAGGATGCTACCGAGGCTACCCTGCTCACCTCTCCGCCTGACCTGGCCAGGTCTTCCAGCCCGGCGATGTAGGCCTCCGCCACCTGCCGGTAGGCGTCCAAGGAGAAGATCAGCGTCACATTGATGTTGATCCCCTGGCCGATGAGGCGACGGACGGCGCTTATTCCCTCCGGGGTAGCCGGCACCTTCACCATCACGTTGGGGCGGTCCAGGGCTCCGAACAGCCGCTTGGCCTCTGAGATGGTGCCCCCGGTGTTGTGGGCCAGCTCCGGACTTACCTCCAGGGAGGCGTAACCGTCGACGCCATTGGTCCGGTCGTATATGGGTCTCAGCAGGTCGGCGGCGGCGCGGATGTCTTCGATGGCCAGCGCTTCAAAAAGCTCCTGGGTGCTTTTGGCGTCTTGGGCCAGCCCCAGCAGCGCCTCGTCGTAGTCGGTGCTGCCGGCGATAGCCTTCTCGAATATGGTGGGGTTGGAGGTCACACCGCTGACTCCCACGTCGATAAGCTGTTGCAGTTCGCCGGACCTGATCAGGCCGCGCCGTATGTTGTCGTACCAGACTGATTGGCCAAGGCGTTGAACTTCCTGGACAGGACTGGTCATGCCATTTCTCCTCTTGGAGCCTGTCCAACAGCCGGCCACTATGGTTCGACAGGCTCACCACGAACGGGAAGACCCGTTCGCCCTGAGCATGTCGAAGGGCCAAGAGCGGCCCCCCAAGGAGTTGTTGGATACTCTCTTATTGAACCTACCGGCCTTGCAGGGCTTGTTTCTCTATAGCAGCTACCTTGTTGAGGCGGCGGCGGTGGCGCTCCTCGCCGGTGAAGCGGGCGTTGAGGAAAGCCCCGACCAGGTCTTTGGCCAGCTCAATCCCAACCACCCTGGCTCCCAAGCAAAGGATGTTCATGCTGTCGTGCTCCACCCCCTGGTGGGCGGAATAGATGTCATGGCAGAGGCAGGCCCGGACTCCGGGTACCTTGTTGGCGGCGATGGATGCGCCCACGCCGCTCCCGCAGATCACGATGCCGCGCTCCGCCCGGCCCGAGGCTACCGCCTGGGCCACGGACTCCGCGAAGTCGGGATAGTCGTCGTTGGGCTCCAGGGAACTCGCGCCCAGGTCCTCCACCCGGAACCCCTGAGACTTCAGCCAGGGGACCAGTTCCGCTTTCAAGGGATATCCGCCGTGGTCCGCACCCAATGCCACGGGCTGGGTCATCTCTTACTCCCTGCCACCAGGCGCGTGGCCTCTTCCGCCATCCGCTGGGCGGTGAGGCCGAATTTTTCGTAAAGCACCCCGATCGGGGCCGAGGCGCCGAAGTGGGGGACCCCGATAGCGACGCCGTCCAACCCGACGTACCGCTCCCATCCCAGGGTCGTTGCCGCTTCGATGGAGACCCGCGCCCGCAGGTCCGGCGGCAAGACGCTTTCCCGGTACTCCACTGGCTGAGCGTCGAACAGCTCCCAGGAAGGCAACGAGACCACCCGGGCCATCACGCCTTTGTCTTGCAGCAGCTGCCCCGCCTCAAGGGCGATGTGGACTTCGGAGCCGGTACCGATGAGGACTACATCCGGTGTTCCCGACGCCTCCCAGAGCACGTAACCTCCCCGTTGAACCCCGTCGGCCTTGGCGTAGGCGCCCCGGTCCAGCACCGTAAGGTTCTGGCGGCTCATCACCAGGACGGTCGGCCCCTCGCGGCGCGATACTGCCGTCTTCCATGCCTCCACCGTCTCGGTGGCGTCGGCGGGGCGCAGCACAACCAGGTTGGGGATGGCCCGCAACGCCAAAAGCTGCTCGATGGGTTGGTGGGTTGGACCGTCCTCTCCCAGGCCAATGGAGTCGTGGGTGAAGACGTACACCACCCGCAGGTCCATCAGCGCCGCGAGGCGGATAGGTGGCCGCATGTAGTCGGAAAAGATCATGAAGGTGGCGGTGTACGGGATGGCGCCTCCGTGCAGCGCCATCCCGTTGGCGACGGACCCCATGGCGTGCTCCCGGACGCCGAAGTGCAGGTTGTGGCCGGAGTACTCCTCGGGGCCATAGTGCCCTTCGTCGTTGAGGAGGGTCTTGGTCGAAGGTGCCAGGTCCGCCGAGCCTCCGATGAAAGAGTGAACCGTCTTCACGATTGCGTTCATAACCCGGCCCGAGGCCTCACGGGTCGCCACGGGCTTGTCTCCCGCGTTGAATAGCCCGTCCAGGTCCCGGTCCCAGCCATCGGGAAGGTCCCCTTGCAGCGCTTCTTCAAGCTGCGCGGCCTCGGCCGGGTAGGCCTGGCGATAGGCTTCCATGCGGGCCTGCCACTCGTCCTGGTGGCGGCGTCCTCGCTCCTGGGCTTGGCGGAAATGGTCCAGGGCCTTCTGGGGAACCGTGAAGGGCTCTTGAGAAGACCATCCCAATTGGGCCCTGGTCAGGCGCACCTCCTCCTCACCCAGTGGCTCTCCGTGGACGGAGGCGGTTCCCGCCTTGTTGGGGCTGCCGTAGCCGATGACGGTACTGCAAACAATTAGGCTCGGCCTGGCGGTCTCCGCCTGAGCTGTGAGGATCGCCGAGTCCAGGCTTCCCAGGTCCATCCCGTCTATGGGGCCGACGACGTGCCAGCCGTAGGCCTGGAACCGCTGGGCCACGTCTTCGGTGAAGGCAATGTCGGTGCTGCCCTCTATCGAAATGTCGTTGTCGTCGTACAGGTAGATCAGCTTGCCCAGGCGCAGAGTTCCCGCCAGGGAGGCTGCCTCGGAAGCGACTCCCTCCTGTAGGTCGCCGTCGGAGACAATGGTGTAGGTGTAATGGTCGACAATTTCGTGACCGGGCCGGTTAAAGTGCTCTGCCAGCCACCGCTCGGCCATGGCCATCCCGACTCCGTGGGCGAATCCCTGGCCCAGCGGACCCGTGGTCATCTCGACGCCGGGGGTCAGGCCATACTCCGGGTGTCCCGGAGTTTTGCTGCCCCATTGCCGGAACCGCTTCAGCTCGTCCAATGGCAAGTCGTAGCCGGCGAGGTGAAGGAGGGCATACAGCATGGCCGAGGCGTGACCCGGCGAAAGGAGGAACCGGTCCCGGTCCGGCCATTTGGGGTCCTCAGGGTTGTGCTTGAGGAACCGGTCCCACAACACATAGGCCATGGGCGCCGCCCCCATCGGAGTCCCGGGGTGGCCGGAGTTGGCCTGCTGCACGGCGTCCACCGCTAGGAACCGCATTGTGTTGATGCAAAGCTCGTCAAGCTTGGGGTCGGTCATGCTCAACTCCTTTGGATCATCTTGTCCGGGCGGCCTCAATCTCGCCGTCGTCAGACGTGTCTATGGGAACTCGGATCACCCCGGTTGGATGCACCTCCGACCGTCCCGGTTTTGGGCTTGCCGGACTTTCAATCGAAAGGACGATGCGCTGCCGCCGCTCCCCTGACTCGCGCCCGGTCCCGTGCTTCATTCCCGTCCTTTGCCCGAGCGGGTTCGCAGGTATCTCATAATTGCGCGGCCCGGCCCGGACGGTCCTTCGACAGGCTCAGGACGAACGGGCAGATAGTACCTCCACCGTTCGTGGTGGGCTCCGACCGAACATTGAGACTCTCGACGAAGTCGGACCCTTCAGCCAAGCTCAGGACGAGCGGCTGATCGTAACGGCAATTCTGAGATTAGGTTCTAGTCTCCTTTGTACCCGCGGCTTCCCTCGGTCTTCTCTCGGTATTGCCGTATCATCAGGGCGGCGGTGGCCCCCTCGCCTACGGCGCTGGCAACCTGTTTCGTGCTGCCGGCCCGGACATCCCCTGCGGCGAAGACGCCGGCGATGCTGGTCTCCAGATTCATGCCGGTCTTGATGAATCCCCACTGGTCCAGGTCAACGGTGCCGCGAAGGAAGTCAACGTTCGGGTCCAAGCCGATGAAGACAAAGACGGCTCCTGGCGTCAGCTCTTGGACCTCGCCGGTTTCGCCGGATTTGACCACCACCGAGCTGAGCTTGGCGTTGCCCTTGAACCCCTGGACCGTGGTGTTCAGCATGATCTCCATCTGCGGGTGGCTGGCCGCTTTTTCCTGAAGTATCTGGCTGGCACCAAGGCGGTCCCGCACTTCCAGCACGGTAACCTTCGTGGCGAACTTGGTGAGAAAGAGACCCTCTTCAATGCCGCTGTTGCCGCCGCCGACCACCACCATCTCTTGCCCCCTGTAGAACGGGCCGTCGCATGTGGCGCAAAAGTGGACGCCCGCCCCAATGAAGTCCTCTTCGCCCGGAACGTTAAGCCGGCGGTACCGGCTGCCGGTGGCCAGCAAGATGGCGCTGGAACAGTACTCGTTCCCGCCCTCGGTGCCGACCATCTTGTAGGCCCCCTGAGCTTTGATACTGGTCACTCCCTGGGCGGGGAGTATCTCTACTCCGAAGCGCTCCGCCTGGGCTTTCATTTCGTCGGCCAGCGCTGCCCCGCTCACCCCCTGCGCGAATCCCGGATAATTCTCGATCCGCTCGGTGGAACCCGCCTGCCCGCCAACTCCGCTGCGTTCGATGATGAGGGTGTCGATGCCCTCGCGGGCGGCGTAGATGGCCGCCGTCAGCCCGGCCGGACCCCCACCCACGATGATCAAGTCGTAGAACTCACGCGTAGCTTTGGGATTGATCCCAAGTTTGGCGGCCAACTCGGAGTTGCTGGGCTCCACCAGGATGGAACCATCTTCGAACACGATGGTCGGGATTATCTGCTTGCCGTTGTTAGCCTGCTGGACGTACCGCCTGCCCTCTTCGTCAAGGTCGATGTCGACCCAGTTGTAAGGGACGCGCTGCTCCCCAAGAAACTGTTTGGATCTCTTACAGTCGGGACACCAGGGCGCCCCGTACACTGTAATCTTAGCATCGGGCATCGGTCTACCTCCAGCGGCTGGCGTTTTGGCCGCGATCCGCGCCGGCGTTCGCGTCAAAGCAAGAAAACAACCGGCGCAAGCAATCGTTTTCTGGAAACTACTCCCTATTCGGCCTATGATCAAGCCTTCCCGCCAATCCGGGTCTCACAACCTTTCATCGCCTCCGCTCTGCCGTGGGACATTACGGGTGTCTGCGTTAGAAAGCTGCAGTCTAGCAGGAAACCTGAGTCGTAAACAATCGCGCGTCGTTTCAGGGCTGTGTGACCGAAATCGACGGTGTTTTCAGTCCTTGGAACCCGCACGCAACCGCAGCGATCACTGGGGGCGCGCTGAAACGGAGCAAGAGATCGTCGCGGTTCCGCGTTCACCGCGTGCTTCGCTGTGAGTATCGATAGACGCTGCCGGCGTCGGGCGGCGGCTGCGACCCATAGGGCCGTCTGGCGCCCCCTTTTTCAACGGTCTTATCTAGCTAACCTCCGGCCAATGCCGGCAAAGCGCGAGAAGCTCTAGGCGACAGGAACGCTGCCACGCAAAAGAGACTCATCCCTCCTGCGGGTCTTGCAGGTTGGGCAGTCGCAGCCCCGCCTACCATCGAACACCGGAGTGAGCACGGCCCTGACCACCTCTGCCACCGTGAGACCGTGAGCCGCAGCCTGGTCGTACATGCCCTGGACCGCCTCCCGAGCGGTCTCAACACTCTCGAATGATGTCGGCTCCCCACGCATCAGCCCCGTGACCACAGCGCGCACCTGGTCGATTTCCATCCGTTCGCTCTGGTCCATCAGCTGTTCCCTCCTCCCTCGAGTTTCCATAATGTAGGGCACACCGGCTCTTTTCGCTATTTCGCCCCTCGATTTTCGAGTCCGTCTCCGAGACCGGTCCTAGGCGGCTACCGCCGCCTTACGGGCGACGGCTGGCTGTATGCTGGAGCTTGAACTGGCGTTCCCAAGACCGGTTTCTTCGGCCTCAGTCAGATAACGGCTGCACTGCATGCAGGCGACGTACGCTCCATAAGTATCTTTACTCCTATACAGGTCACCTTGACACTTGGGGCAAGCCTTCAACCAGAACATCTGCTCAACACTCCCATTTATTTCGGTCCCGGTGGGCTATCACCTACCGTCCTAATTCAGCCTGTTGCACTGATAATAGACCCCTGGACCTTGGCGGACATCCTCCAATCCACCTATTTCAGATAGTAGAAAGGATGATACGTAGGTCAACCCTTAACAGGTGGAGTGGGGCGGATGCCGGGGTCAACCTCCCGGATGACAGACCTTCATCCAGATGATGGAGGCGGGCCCGCGGGAGTTTTCGCGCCCATTCAATGCCCGCTCGGCGGGTGGCTCAGGGAATCGGGCTAACCCGGGACATGACGAAGCTGTCAGGGATGGGCTTGCCGCAATGGTGAGGCGAAGGCCGAATGTTGGGAACTCACTGGAAAGGGCGCAAGTGCGGCAATCCGTTGCGCGGGACTTGCCTCAAAGGTATGTTGGAATATGTCACCCCGAGTGAAGCGAGGGGTCTGGGGTGGTGGGTCCAGGCTGCCATGGAGGAACCCCGCACCAGATTCCTCGTCGCTTCGCTCCTCGGAATGACGGTTTTGAGGCAAAGCCGCTGCGTGGGGAATGGTGCAGTGGAGCCGCCCAACGCCTGCTCGTTGGCTGGATGATATTACCAAGACCGTGTTTGCCGGCTGTGGGGACGATTGACGGGTGGATCCGGACCCACGGCGATACGATGGAGCAGTATGCCTCTCAGAGGCCCCTTACCTACTCCCCTGGCCTCTACTGTTGCCTTGGCCAGCGGCAGCGCCCTGTCCCCGACCTGGCGGAGGTCCTGCCCTGTTCCGGGCCTCTGCCGCGTTGGCTCGAGCCTGGCCCCGGTCAAGCTTGGTCTTCTCGAGTGCCCTTTGCATACCCTCCACGGCCTGGGCCGGCAGATTCCTTCCACTCAGCTTTTCAAGTATGCTTACGCGCTCGTCAGCGTGACCCTCGAGAATCACCGCGACATCGTCAACCAGCCGGGCTCGGTGGCCGGTCGCCTCCTCTGGCAGGCTTCCATCCGCAGCTGTCAGATCGTTGAGAAAGCCTTCCAGCCGCCGGCGCACCTCGGAAGCCCTAACCAGACCCTTGGTCACTGGATGACCCTCTCGGCTTTGTGCGTCGCCGTCGGCCGCGGGACCGGCGAACCCGGTCACCAGCTCCCCTACCTCGGGTGGAGCGACCCCTCGACCGAGCTGCACAGTTTTGGTGGTCCCATTGCTCCGCATGATGGTAAGGACGCCGTCTTGGACGCTGACGACGGCGCCGGTGACCGGTTGAGCGCTGGGTCCCGTGGGCTTTACCAATACCCACAGTGCCGCCCACTCGGCGCCATCTCTCCGCGCCAAGATCACTACGTTGGCGCCATCCGTAAAGGTACCCGCCACCGGCCCGCCCGGTGTTCTGACCCGATAGCTGTCCAGGCGCACCGTCACCCGCTGTCCACTTCCCTTCCGGATGAGGGTCACAGCAGCGGCCGGCTCACCATCAACCACACCCGCGAAGGCCCTTCTTGCTTTGCCCGCGTCGGTATCCTCACCACCTTGACCGGGCCCGCCCGCGCCGGCATCCATATCACCTTGGTCAGGCTCGCCTGAGCCGGCGTCCACATCACCTTGGCCGGGCTCGCCCGCGCCGGCAGCCTCACCGTCTTGGCCGGGCTCGCCCGCGCCTGCAGCCTCACCATCTTGGCTGGACTCGCCCGGGCCGGCCTCTGTATCCACCTGGGGAGCTTGGACGGTTGACGCGGTCAGGTTCAGCTGATTTACTCCTCCCTGCTCCCAAACAGCTGTCTGGTCGGCCTCAACGTCTCCAACCTTGAAAGATACGGTCTCCCCTGGGTAATGCACGCCTTCCGGCTCCACCACCACGACGGTGTACCGGCCTTCTGACATCGTTGTCGATGCTACCTGGGAATCGTCGATCCAAGCTGTAATCACCGTCCCATCAGGGGCCGGGATGCCTTCAACGGTGGCACTCCCGAAAAAAGCATGCGGTGGGGCCGCCTGCGCCAGCACGACTGCCGGGAGCGCAATCAAGAACACCATCGCGGCCACCAGGGCCGTAAATCTAGCTATGACCATTGCGTATTACTCATCACTACTCAGAATCTGCCTTAGTGATCGGTTCCCAAGTCATCCCAGACAACATCATGGCAGGTAGAAAACCGCCACGGCCTCAAAGCGGACATTCCCCTGGACGTCGGAGGCCACTACCTCTATCAGGTTGGCGCCTATGTCCAGGGATACCGTGGTAGAAAAGAGTCCCAGAACATTCACGTCAACCGGGGACCCGTTTACTCCCACCGCCGCATCGGCCCTGGTTCCCCCAATCACCGGGAGGTTCGGCTGGTTCACCTCCAGGCCGTCGAGCGGATAGAACACGGTAAAAGGCAACCCGGCGGTGGGAGGAGCAAAAAGGACGACTGCCGACCGAAGCTCGGCCTCGCCGGGGAGACCTTCAGCCACCACCTCAATCGCGTTCTCCACCTCGTCGAGCACTGTATCGTGCTGAAAGCTCCCGTCAGCGGCGACTTCCACGGGAATCCCGTTGATTCCCACCACTGCGTCCATCCTGGTCTTGCCCAGAACCCTGATGGCCCTGATCTCTGAGCTGGCGCCGTCCACGGGTGACAAAAGCTCCAGCGTTAGTGGCTCGGGCGGAGAAGCGGGCGTAGGTGTTGAAGTGGGGGGAGCTGTAGCGGCAGGGGTAATCGTGGGCTGGGGTGTGGGGGCAAGGGTTGGTGTTGGTATGACTGCTGGGCTGGCGGCCGGCTGTACCGGCACGGGTGTGGCAAGGGCGGGGCTACCGGGCGTCACCGTTGCCGCGGGCGGAACAAGTGTGGGCGCCGGAGTCGGATCATTCCCACAGGCAACCAACCCGAGGCTGAGGAGCACAGCCCCCGCGAGGAACAAAGCACCGAAACGGTCTGGAATCACGGGCTTGTCGTACCTCCCTCCTAACGGTCTCATTTCCTGAGTCTATACCTCAAGGAAGGTAAAGGCCAGCCGAGGTAATTCCGGGGGAGGATGGGGCGCCCGCATCAGAGCCACACGGTAAGGCGAGGAGACGGCAGAACCAATTGTTGGACAGAATACCAGTCTAGTGTCTCGCAAACGGCTTGATACCCGGTCCGTCATCCCGGCGAACGCCGGGATCCAGCTATCGCTTCTCTGGGTTCCGGCTTGCGCCGGAAAGACGGTATCTGGTCGGGGATGTCGCACAATTTCGCCATTCTGGAGCTATCTACAAGACGGTGCACTATTGCTCAGTCAACACGGTTTCAACGGGATGTCATTCCGAGGAGCGGAGAGACGAGGAATCTCAGCGTGACAACGAGATTCTTCGCTTCGCTCAGATGCCGTATATCAAATTCAAGTTGACTTAGTACTAGGATATCGCCCGAGGACCCTCCGTTGCCTGATGAGCGTACAAGAACGCCGCGATGTCCGGGATGCGGGACCCCGGTCCGAAAACGCCGAGCACCCCCAATTTCTCCAGTGCCGGGACGGCGTCCTTGAGAACGACGCCGCCCACGACAATCGGAATGTGGGAGATGCCCCGTTCCTTCATGGCCGACCGAAGGGCGGTCACCAGGGCTATTGGGTCCCGGTCGGTAATCCGGTAGCCGACAAAGTCAACGTCCTCCTGCAAAGCCGCGTCGGCCACCTCCGCCGGCTCGGCATGGCCCAAGGAGATGACCTCTATTCCGGCGTCCTGAAGGCCCCGGGCCACCACCTGGTAGCCGGCCGTGTGGCCGGGGGTATCGCTGCCGAGAAGAAAGCGCGTTTTTGCCTGTCCCATGTTTCCTTACCCGCCTGGCCTTACCCGCGAAGGTCCGCCCCGTACGGTCGGTAGATGAATCCGCCGCGCTGAAGGAGTTCGGCGGGGCCCCCGGCTTCGGACAGGGCTTTGACGATCTCGCCAATGCTGAGGTAGGCCCGGACCGCCTCAAGGGTGGGCTCCACGATGTTCTCCCTTGCCAGGTAGGCCTCCACCAGTCGCCGCCTTGCCTCTTCGGCCTTGGCCGGGTTTCGGTTCTGTTTGACCCGCTCCAGCCGCCGGACCTGCTCCTTCCGCCAGGCCGGGTCCGCCCTCAGCACCTCCACCGGCGGCTCCGGATAGTCCGAGTCGCCGTCCGTCTGGAAGCGGTTGACCCCCACCACAACCTGCCGGCCGGAGTCGATGGCGTTCTGCCGCCGGTAGGCCGCATCGTGGGACTGCCGGGTGATGTAATCAAGGGCCTGCGGGACGTCCATCTCCTCCAAGGTCGCCAGTATGCGGGCGGCGCTCTGCTCAAGCTCGCTGGTCAGGGCCTCCACGCAGTAAGAGCCACCCAGGGGGTCCACCACGGAGGTGACGCCCGTTTCGCAGGCGATGATCTGCTGGGTGCGCAGGGAGAGGGTCTGGCTGAACCGGGTAGGGGTGGCCATCGCCTCGTCGAAAGCGTTGACCGACATGGACTGGGCACCGCCCAGCGCAGCGGCCAGGGCGTGCATGGTTGCCCGCACCACGTTGTTCATGGGCTGCTGGGCGGTCAGGCTGACCCCGGAGGTCTGGACGTGGAAGCGCAGGCGCCAGGAGCGCGAGTCCTTGGCGCCAAACCGCTCCCGCAGCAGCCGGGCCCACATGCGGCGCATAGCCCGGAACTTGCCCACCTCCTCCAGGAATTGGCTCTCAGCGCTGAGGTAGAACGAGAGCCGGGGAGCGAAATCGTCGATGTCCACACCCCGGGCCAGAAGGGCGCTGATGGTGCAGATGCCTTCGAAGATGCCAAAGGCCATCTCTTGGGCGGCGGAGATGCCCGTCTCCCGAGTGTTCCGTACAGAAATGCTGGTGTGGTTCCAGAGAGGGAGGTGGTGGGAGCAGTGCTCTATGATGTCGACACAGTGGTTGCCGCGCCGGTCGGGTCCTTCGCCCCATGGCGGCACGGAGTTCTGGATGGTGCCCCGGAGCCGGGAGGGCGGGATGCCTCGCTTCTCCGCGACGGACATGATCATGCAGAAGGCCGGAATGGAATTGGCCGTCTGGGTAATGCTGATGCGGTCGAGGTCAACGCCGTCCAGCACCGTCTCCATGTCGGCCAGCGTGTCGATCCA